>CAKREL010000005.1 GCA_934317205.1 uncultured Eubacterium sp. | reverse complement strand
AGAACGGCTACACTGTTGCCAGCGACGGAGAAAATCTACATGTTCTTGAGTTCTTCGCCGTCGGTAACAAAGGGAAAACCGTTTCTTTTTTATTCTGTCAAGGGTAGCGTACGTTGGTAAAGCGGGCATTCGCAATCCGTTTTCACTACTTGCTCATGAACGCAGTCGCTTTGCGACCTGTCAGTGGGAGCTTTTAACTCCCACTGACATAAGCATCCCCCTACCCACCGCTTAGCGCTCTACGCACTTGAAGCAGGGAAATGCTTATTTTGCGTTCAATTTTTAAATTCGATTCATTTTTCAATATGTAAATCTGCGCATGCAGCACAACAGTTATTTTGCCATTAGCTTATATGCATGCGTGTCACGCGGTGCCACGGCGTAGATAAAAAAAGCTGGAAACAAAACTCCAAGGCAAGGCGGTAGACTGATTTTCGTTATCGGAGCGAGCATAGCCCGACCGCGGGAGTGTGTCTGAGCCAACAGCTGTTTTTGCTGTTGGTGAGTTCGCGGGAGCGGTCGGAGATAAGCGGCGCAGCGCAGATAGAAAATCAATCGTGCCGGCATTGGAGTTTTCTTCCAGCTTCTTTTTAAAACACCCTAAACAAGAATTTAAAAATCTACACGGCCAGTGTACTGGTCATTGATTACATAGTAAGCTGCATCTTCTTCCGGTTTCAGATACATAGTAATTGTTTTTACTGCTACGCCACCCTCTACGGAATTGAACTGTGCAATTGCACGCTCTGTTAATTCAGCCTCATCAAACTCTTTTCCAAGATACTGTAATACGATTTTCTTGGTCGGTTTTCTTGTAACTTTTCTCTTTGTCTCAGTTTTTACAGCATCTGCTTTCGCTTTTACTGTTTTCTTTGCTGCTGCAGCTTTTTTTGTTGTAGCAGTTTTTGCTTTTGTAGCAGTCTTCTTTGCAGTTGTTTTTGCTGCTTCTGCAGTTTTCTCAACTGTTTCTTTTGCTGTCTCTACTGCTTTCTCTGCAGTCTCTTTTGCAGCTTCTTTTACTTCTGCAACTGCTTCTGTAGCTTTCTCTGCTGCTTTTTCAACTTTTTCTTCTGCTTTTACGGCAGTCTCTTTTACAGCTTCTTTCACTTCTACTGTTTTTTCCTCAACTGCTTTCTCTACAACTGCTTTTGCTGTCTCTACTTTCTGTACTGCTGTGTCTGCTGTCTTTCCTGTATGTACATTTGATGTCTTTTTTCTTGCCATAATCCCTGTCCTCCTCTGACATTTTACGGTACGCCTGCATGATTGCTGACGCAATCCATTCATAATTTCTATCTTGAATTACTGTCGAAATTATTTGAACTATTTCTTTTCATATCGTTTGAATTGTACACCTATTCCCAGATTCTGTCAATAAATTGACAATTGATGCGACCACAGCAACAACGACTCATTCTTTCAACAAATCATCTAACACATCAAAGTAGTTTTCAAACGTTTTCTTACAACATCCCGGATTCAGGATTTCAATTCCATCGCAGCCCAGTCCCATAATAGTAAAAGACATAGCAACCCGGTGATCATCAAATGTTTCAATCTGGCAAGGCTGCGGTTTTCCCGGATGGATGCACACCCAGTCTTCTCCCTCTTCACAAATAATTCCGGCCTTTTTTAAATTTGTTACAATTGCATGCAGACGGTCGCATTCCTGTCCGCGGATATGTCCGATATGGGTAATCTTTACATCAGAGGAAGCATATGGTGCAATAGCTGCCAGTGTCAATGCCTGATCCGAAAAGTCGTTCATATTTACTTCCGTTCCTTTTAAACCATCCGCAGGTCCTGTCAGGCGAATGCCATCCGGCTCTTCTGTCAATTTGCTCCCCATCTGTTCCAACAGATGAAGGAATTTCATATCTCCCTGCATACTGTCCCAATGTACATGATGCACTTTCGCTGTTCCACCTGTCATAGCTGCCGCTGCATAAAAATAACAGGCTCCGGACACATCCGGTTCGATCTGATACAGCTTTTTCTGATATCCTCTGGTCGGCGCTACTGTATAATCACAGCCATCAAAAGCTGCTTTCACGCCAAATTCCTGCATCATTTTTCGTGTAATACGTATATAAGAACCGTCTTTTTTCTCACTGGTAATATGAATTTTCAGACCATGTGGAAACATTGGTGCAATCAGCAGAAAAGCACTCAAAAACTGCGTACTTGTACTGATATCAAGGTTCAGTACTGCTTCCTGTTCCAGCTTTTGGATTTGTGTTCCTGCACCTGTAATGCGAACTGGAAGATGCCAGATCTCCCCCAGCCATTCTACGGAAGCACCCAGAGAAAGCAGTGCCTCAAAAAGAGGCTGCATCGGTCGTTTCTGCATCTGCTTTGATGCTTGAATAACAAATGTCCCCTCTGACACGCCAAGCATTGCGGTCAGAAAACGGGCTGCTGTTCCTGCACTTCCTACATAGATTTCACCGGAAGCTGCCGGGAGAATACCGCCATTTCCTTTTACATGTACCACCGCGTTTGGCTCGTCAACCTGCACTTCATAGCCCAGAGACTGCAAAGAACGCAAGAAATGTCTGGAATCATCACTAAACAGCACACCGTTTAACTGAACCGGACCGTCACAAAGTGCAGCCAGAAGCAATGCCCTGTTTGTGATACTTTTAGATCCCGGCACATCAGTCTCCCAGTTTACTGGTTCTGTGATATGTTTTACTTGATAAATGTCTTTCATCTCATTTGCCCTTTCTCCATTCCGTCGTTTTTTATTACAGATACTATGGCTATTGCTCATCGTCTCTGAAAACAGGAAGCTTTTTCATCTGATACACATTCAGCAGCGAATTTATAAATATCCGCTGCTGAACGTACTGTCTGATTCTTTATTGTGTCGTTGTTCCGTCCTCTGTGGTACTTCCACCGGTATTTCCTGTGGAACCGGTAGTTGAACTGTCAGATCCAGTTCCATTGTCATTCGGTTTTGACCCAGAAGAAATAGTTCCTCCTGAAATATCCTCCGTATCATCCGGAACATTTCCATCAATCGCATCTTGTGTCTGCGTATTATCTGTTCTGTTCTGATCATCCGGGGTCTGCTGATCCGTAGTTTCATCTGTCGTCTGATCCGTAGTTTCATCCACAGTCTGATCTTCCTCATCCGATACCAGATCCTTATGTCCGGAAGAAGAAATTCCTTCCAGATCAAATTCTTTTGTATCCAGGCCATCGATCATGTACAACATCGCATTTTTCCAGATGTATGCAGGATAAGTACCACCACTCAGTCCCTTGACATATTTCGGCTGATCGTAACCTACCCATACCGCAATGGTATAATATGGTGTATATCCACAGAAATACGCTGCTTTGTTGTTATTTGTAGTACCTGTTTTTCCGGCTGCTTCGATATCTGTAGAGCTGTACCAGTTCAGTTTCTGCGCAGTTGCTCCACTGGCTGTAAGTACACCTTTCAAAATATCTGTCATCTGATCAGCAGCTGATTTCTCATATATCTGCTTGCTTTCCGGCTCTTCATAAATCTCATTACCATCTGCATCCAGAATCGAAGAAATACAGTCTGTCTGTGTGTATTTGCCATGATTTGCCAGGGTTGCGTATGCATTTGCCATTTCTACATTCGTAACACCCTGTGTCATACCGCCAAGTCCGGAACTCAGAGTATAGTCCTTTGGAACAATTCTCGAAAAGTTCATATTTTCCAGATAGGACAATCCTACTTTTGGGGTAATCTCATTATACAGAGAATACGCACATCCGTTTTTACTCTTTTCCACTGCACGGCGCAATGTGAATTTTTCGCCGGTCATTTTCTTGATTTCTGCGGAATTACTAGTCTTTGCCTTGTCCACACTGATCTCCTGCAACGTGGAGTTTGCATCATATCCCTGCTCCAACGCCGGTGTATAGACAATCAGTGGTTTAACAGAACTTCCTGGCTGAGCATAACTTTGATATCCACGGTTTAATGAATACGTCTGTGAGATTGCATCCTGGGAACGTCCGCCGATCATGGCTACTACTTTTCCGGTCTCGTTATCGATAACCGTCAATGCTCCCTGGAATCCATAGACATCAGAACCTTCTTTTAAATCAGTGTTAAACGCCAGTTCTTTATCCAGGATTGTCTGCAGATTTTTCTGGGCTTTCAGATCCATGGTCGTGGTGATCTTGTAACCGCCGGTGTACAGCTTATGTTTTGCCTGCTTATAAGCCTCATCATAATTGTTATAATATTCTGTGTAAGCATTTTCGTCATCAAAATGATACTGGAATTCAAATCCATCCAGCTTCATCAGATAACGCACTGTACAATCAATCGCGTAGGTTACTTCATAATTATAAAATTTGGATTCTTCATCACTGACTGCTGCTACCTGAATGGTCTCTGCAAGAGCTGTTTCACCTGCATCTTTTGTAATATAACCGCACTCATACATGTCTTCCAGAATTTTATCACGACGTGTGATAGCATTCTCACTGTTTTTCAACGGATTATAATACTCCGGTCTGTTCGGAATCGCACAGATATACGCCGTCTGTGAGAGTGTCAGATCATTGACATCCACCCCAAAATACTTCTTTGAAGCATCCTCCACACCATAAATACCATTTGCGAAACAACAGCTGTTGCAGTAAAATTCCATAATCTGTTCTTTGCTGTACTTTTTCGTCAGTTGCCAGGAAATGAACATCTCCTTGACTTTACGCGAAATAGTCTTTTCATTGGAAAGGAAGGTGCCACGTGCCAGCTGCTGCGTAATTGTACTTGCACCTTCTGCCACCTGTCCGCGCGTTCTCACATAATTCAGGCAAACGCGGGCGATTCCTTTCAGATCCACACCATTGTTGTGCCAGAAACTACGATCCTCTACGGCCACAAATGCATTTACCACATCTGCCGGAATATCCTTATACTCCAGATAAGTAGCATCCTCATCTTCTGCCAATGCAGCCAGCTGAGTACCATCCGCACTGTAAATATACGACGTCTGCGCCAGTCGGAAAGTCTCCGGTGTACTGTCGTCTACCAATTGCTTTGCTTCTTTCGCAATCTGAAACAGATTCTGTCCGGTTGCCTTTTTCAGCATGAAATTGCCGGCAGCAAATAATGCCAGAAATGCAATAACCAGAACAATCAGCACATTCCGCAATCTGCGGAAGAAATCTTTTCTGCGGGCTACTTTCAGTCGCTTATGATATTTTTCCGATGAAACCGGATCTTTTTTCTGCTGTAACTTCACACGTTTTACATGTGATCGTACTTTTTTCTTTTTTGTTGCCATACGTTTACTCCTTTCGGGGATTTCTGCATATGCTGTCTTTGCTCATTGTACCATATTTGTAAGAAAACAGTTCTTAAATTATTGTTAAGTATCTCATTAATTATTTGGGTGTTTTGACACTCTAATCTTTTTTATGCATCTTCACGTGTCAGTTTTTTGACCCACTTGTAACTTCTAAAGTGGATAAATGTTGGCAGGCCTTTAAATACCTGATCAGACTGAATCATAATTACTACACCTACAACAGACCAATGCCACCAGAAAGCACTCATGAAGGAGAGTGGAATTACAATGGCCCATGTACTGATCATATTCATGATCATCGTAAATTTTGTATCTCCACCGCCTCGCATGACACCCATACTTACCGGCATCTGGTAGGACATTCCCACCATGATAAAGCTCATGACAATAATCAGCTGATCTGCCATCAACAGAGTGGAATCATTCAGATTGTACATCGTCAGCAATGGCTTTCTCATTAAAAATAATGCAAGACCAAGGGCTGCTCCAATCAGTACATCGATGACCGCAAGAGTGCGGGCATCGGATTTGATCCGCTTCATATCACCACGGCCAACGGCTGCTCCGATCATAACAGCTGAGGATGATGACATGGCCACAACAATTACTTTCAGATACTGATAAAATGTGGTAGCTACGGAATTTGCTGCAATGGCATCCGAAGAGAGATGTCCCAGAATCGCTGTCTGGAACGGTACGGAAACTGCCCACAATACCTGTGAGAGCATAACAGGAATCTCTACTTTTGTATAATCACGGCGTAAGCCTGCATCAAATTTAAGGAAGTTTTCACTGAATAATTTCAATTTCTTATCAATTTTCAGCATGTATACAACAACAATGCCAAGTTCTACAATACGTGCGATCAGTGTTCCGATCGCAGCACCACGAATACCGAGCTCCGGTGCTCCAAAACGCCCGAAGATCAACACATAATTGATTCCCACGTTTACGATCAGCGAAACAATAGAAATGTAGAAAGAAATCTTTACCGTCTCCACACTGCGAAGTGCTGCCATCAGCACGTTTGTAATGATAAACAGCAGAAATGTATACTTGATGATTCCAAGGTAAGATACACCTTCCGCAATGATTTCCGGATCATTCGTAAAAATAGAAATTACCAAATGAGGAATAAAGGTACAGATTAAAATGATAACAATTCCGCAGATCAGACCAAGTTTTAATGCAATACCCGTCAACTTGCGGATTGGCTGCATCCTTCTCTGTCCCCAGTATTGAGCCCCAAGAACAACAAGTCCCTCACCGATTCCAAGGGTAATCTGCTGCACCATGAAAAAAATCTGATTGACAGTTGCCGCTCCTGACAATGCACTCTGACTATAGCTGCCAAGCATGATATTATCTGCCATGTTTACACTATATGCCACTATATTTTGCAATGCAACGGTAATTAAAAGCGGAAATAAGGTCCTGTAAAATGCCGGATCTTTTGTAAAAAAACTTTCTTTTACGTTCTCTTCCATTAACTATGTACTCCTTTAACAAAAAACTTTCGCCTCTGGACTGACCAAAAGGCATTATCTAGGACAGTATAGCACTTTTTGTGCACAAAAAAAAGATAAAGCCTCATTTCGACTTTATCTTCCTATATGATTTTCGCATATCTTACTATTCGTAACACGTTTTTTGATTACAGGGCAGCAATCCGCTCCTGAATATAATCGTGCATATTTTCCTTCTCAATTCCCAACACAACGGAAAGTTCCCCATATAATTCCTGTTCTGTCACTCTCAGATAACGCTCATCCAGTGCTGTCACTTTCTTACCTGCTGCCTGCCGTTCTTCTTTTCGTTTGTTGAGCGTCTTTAAAATACTGATCCAGGACCGTCCACTACATCTATTTAGTGCCTGCCTGTAACTGGCTTCCCGCTGTTTCTCATTCGGAACCTCCAGATGCTCAATCGATGGGATTTCCTGAATCAGCTGGTTTGCCTCTTCTTTTGTCATCACCCGTCGGATAATTGCCTTTGTGCTGTCTGTTGGCAGATATACTGTCTGTTCACTATTCTGTACCGGGTGCATAATATAATACAGCCGCTTCTGGTCAGCACCCGGAATATCAATATTTGTAATATCCTGGATCCAACAGACACCTTTGCTTCCGTATACCACATATTCCCCTTTTTCAAACATATACAACGCTCCTTTCCTCACATTAAATCGGGGCTTCCACTCCCATAAAATATAGAAAGTGGGAATAAACTGTCTCTGTATTTCTTTTTTTACTAATTGTTATACATAGTATAACACATATCCTTCTAAAAAGTCAGTGAATTGTGTGTATTTTTGCAAATTTTGTGACTTTTTACAAGAATGTGTCGATTTGCTTTTGTCTATTTTTCACAGTAACAACGTACTTTTTTATTAATTTTCCTCAAAAAGAAAGACACTTTCCGGAATATATTTTCCGAAAAATGTCTCCTGTTATAAAATAAATATGCTATTTTTCTTCTTGTTTCGGTGAATGATGCATATCACGAATCGGAATATTCGCATACAAAGCCGGAACAGTACCGTTTCCTGTATCGGATTCAGTCTGTGTGATCTGGATATCTAACCCCTCTGCGTCAATCTCCATATACTTGGAGATAACTTTAATGATATCATTTTTGATCAGCTCCATCACATCCGGTGAACAATTCGCCCGGTCTGACACCAGTAATAATTTCAAGCGGTCTTTTGCTACATCCCCGGAACTTTTTCTTTTGAAAAAATCCATAAATCCCATGGTAATAGCCCTCCTAGTTTTTCTTGAACAAGTTTTTCAGCTTGTCAAATACAGTCTGTTTCTCTTCCAGATTTAAGAACTCTACCGTTTCACCAAGAATTCTTCTGCAGATATTGGAGTAAGCCTGTCCAGCCATACAGTCACTTCCTACCAGCGGTTCGCCCTGGTTTGTAGAAATAACAATATGCTCGTCATCCGGAACTGCACCAAGCAGCGGAATCGCAAGGATATCACATACATCCTCCACTGACATCATATCACCACGTCTTACCATGTCCATACGCAGACGGTTTACGATCAGCTCCGTCTTCTGAACTTCGTTTGCCTCAAGAAGTCCGATGATACGGTCTGCATCACGAATAGCTGATACTTCCGGTGTTGTTACAACGATAGCACGGTCAGCACCTGCGATAGCATTTTTGAATCCCTGCTCAATACCTGCCGGACAATCCAGAAGAATATAATCAAACTCCTCACGCAGCTCGTCGGTAAGTTTCTTCATCTGCTCCGGTGAAACGGATGTCTTGTCTCTCGTCTGTGCAGACGGAAGCAGATATAATTCCGGATATTTTTTATCTTTGATCAACGCCTGTTTGATCTTGCAGTTTCCTTCTACAACATCTACCAGGTTGTATACGATGCGGTTCTCAAGTCCCATAACCACATCCAGGTTACGAAGTCCGATATCTGTATCGATCAGTACGACTTTTTTATTCAGCTGGGCAAGTCCCGTACCCACATTTGCGGTAGTGGTTGTCTTACCAACACCACCTTTTCCTGATGTAATAACTATTACTTCACTCATTGCATCCAGTCCTCCATACTTTTACTTGGTGTAATCCATCAAACTTCCGCGTGTAATTGGCTCTATGTAAATATTGCCGCCTTTTGCTACAGCAATCTGAGCTTCTGCCGACACCGGATTCTTTTCTTTGCGGCGCAATCGACGTGGCTTTATCTTTTTGTTGTCCGGACTCTTGGCCAGGATATCACCGATCTGAATCTGGATCGGATCCATCTCAAGTGCCACGATAAAACAATTACTGTCTCCTGCTGCTCCCGCATAGGCATTGCCTTTCAGAGCGCCAAGCACAACGATATTGCCCTGTGAGATAATCTTTGCTCCCGGATTGACATCGCCGACGATGACAACACTGGACACACTCTCCAGCACCTGTCCGGAACGAAGTGTTCCACGATAAAACTCGCCTTCTCTGCCAGCTACTGAATCATAGTAAGCCTCAATCTGCTGCTTTACCATATCCGCATGAGCTTCATCATTATCCACAATACAGATGATCGATATACTTGTATTTTCTGTAATGGTCTCTATAATCTGGTATTCTTCTTCCTGTGTCAGTGCACGACCTTCAAAAGAAATTGCCATTTTTGCATCTTTGAAAAACTTCTCAGATTCCTGAAATTTTTCTTTGATGGCAACCAGCAGTTCCTGAAACGGCATGTTTTTATCCAGGATCAGATTAATTCCATATTTATTACTTTTTATAACTACTGCTTGTGACATGTATTTCCTCCAAATTTATAGAAATGGCTCTTTTATACGCCATTATTTAATTATACCGAATCTGGGTAAATATGCAATGGTTTTCGTCGAAAACCATTGCATATTTTGAAAATAATATCCCATTTTATACTCATCTAATCCATGCCCTGTTCTTTTAGTTTTTCATACAAAACGGTTCTGGAAATCCCCAGAAGTTTTGCTGCCTGCTGCTTATTGCCATGTGTTTTTTCCAGAACCTCACCAATTACATTTTTCTCAAATTCTGTACGCAGCAGACGCAGATCATATGTATTCTTTGGTGCAGATGCATAGCGATTGACGATATTTCGGATTGATTCTGAATGAATAAAATCCTTCTGTGTCAAAATTGGAGATGCTGCATTATTCATAGCAACTTCTACGTAATTTTGTAATTCTCTGATATTTCCCGGCCAGTCATATCTCATCAGATACTCCAAAGCTGTCGGTTCGATTCCCTGAATAAATGTTCCCATTTCCAAATTTAATTTATTGATCATATTTTCCACTAACAATGGAATATCCTGCTTATGTGTGCGAAGTGGAGGCGCCTGAATACGTATTACATTCAATCGGAAATAAAGATCCATACGAAATTCTCCTTTTTCCACTAATGCAAAAAGTGACTTATTTGTCGCTGCTATGACACGGATATCTACAGGAACACTGTCCGCACTGCCAACCGGAGTAACCTCATGTTCCTGAAGGACGCGCAAAAATTTCGGTTGCATAGTTCCCGGAAGCAGATTCACCTCATCCAGAAAGATTGAGCCATGATTTGCTACCAAAAAACGACCTTTATTTCCACCTTTTAACGCACCGGTAAAAGCACCTGATGTATATCCAAAAAATTCTGATTCCATCAAATCTTCCGGAATTGCAGAACAATTCACACGTACAAATTCAGCCGTTGCCCTTGTACTCAGACTATGGATTGAATGTGCGATCAATTCCTTACCCGTCCCGGTTTCTCCCTCGATCAGAACAGTCGAAGATGACGCTGCTGCCTGACGGATCTGTTTTTTTAATTGAAGAATTTCCGGACTTTCTCCTATGATATTATCCAATGAATATTTTGCTCCATGCTCACGACTCAATCGTTTCTGATAATACTCCACTTTCTCCGATAATGCCCTCAACTGACTTTCCAGCTGTTTTGCTTCTCTTGTTCCATGTACAATGGTATATAAGAAACAACCAATCACCTTTTTATCTGAAGAAAATCTCGGCACGTAATTTGTAAACATTGTCACATCATTAACTACAACTGGATGCCCAAGCACAGGTTCTCCTGTCTCATATACCTGACGTGCCAATGTATCCGGAACCATTTCTTCCACGCGATGCCCCAAAACCTGCTCCTCTGTACAATGCATCATCCTGCACCAGTTTTCACTTACATATGTATAACGTGCATTTTGATCCAAAATAGCAAACGAATTTAAACTATTCAAAAATTCTTTTGCATCTTTCAACGATAACTGTACCATAACTCCACCTCTTTCTCTTGCAATATTGTAGCATGTTTGTGTATTTTATTCAACTTTTGTTATCATTAACCCAACTATTCTATTCATTCTGCACAATTTGTGTAAGTTTTTCCTTACATGTCTGGATAACCATACACAAATAGCAAACTACTGTTTTTCCATATTTTCAGATAGAAGATCCTATTTATGTAAGGATAAACTTACACGCTTTTTTTCAAGAGTGTGCTAAAATAGCGCTTTTTTTATTGGCATGCCTCTTGCATATTAATAGGGCACAAGGAAAAAGGTTAGGAGGTTTTAGTATGAAAATCAAAAAAATTGTAGACATCAGTATGGTTCTGGAAGAAGATCTTCCGAGTGATCCGGAGATTCAGATCCCACACATTCAGCGCAGGGATCACAAAGACACTGCTCCTGAAATGGGTAATTATTTTCCGGGTGCTACTGTAGATGATCTGCCGGAGGGGAATGGATGGGCCATTGATTTTGCTCAGTTATGTACACACTCCGGTACACATCTGGACGCACCATGGCATTATTACCCAACAATGAATAACGGCGAAAAAGCATGGACCATTGATGAAGTTCCATTAGAGTGGTGTGTCGGAAATGGTGTCAAAGTAGATATGAGAGATAAGCCGGATGGTTACAGGATCATGCCGGAAGATTTTGAAAAATACTTTAAAAAAGTAGGATACGAACTTCAGCCTGGAGATATACTTCTGCTGAATACAGGTGCTGACAAACGCTGGGGAACCAAAGAGTATCTGGTAGCCGGCTGTGGTGTCAGCAAAGAAGCTACTTTATGGATGATCGACAAAGGTGTTCATGTCTGTGGTACAGACGGATGGAGCTGGGATGTTCCGCTTCCATATGAAGCAAAGATGTTCCAGGAGACAGGTGATGCATCCGTTCTCTGGGAAGGTCATCGTGCCGGTGCTGAAAAAGCGTACTGTCACATCGAAAAACTGACCAATCTGGAAGCACTTCCACTGACCGGATACACTGTATGCGCATTTCCGATCAAGATCAAAGGTGCAAGTGCCGGCTGGAGCCGTGTCGTTGCCATCTTTGAAGAATAACAGCTTTCCTTATAAAACTCTTTTACCTGACGGAATATTTCATAAATGATTCTGTCATATATCATAATTCGCTAATACGAAAGGAGAAGCGTATGGCTACTCAAAATATAGTATTCTTAGTTATATTTATTATCTTTTTAGCATTTTTATTCATATCCAGTTTTGTAGCAAAAAACTGGGTAAAAGAAACCGATGATTATGTACTTGCCGGTCGTCAGATTTCCACCGGAATGAACATCTTTGGTGTTATCGCTATCGGATTTGCCGGAACTACCATGGCTCTGGCTCCTGGATTTGCCATTCAGTTTGGTTTTAAAGGTTCCTTCCTATGGAGTGCGATCTACAGTTTCTGCGGACTTGCATTTTACGGCTTACTTTATTCTAACTTTGTTCGCCGCTGTGGTGCTCAGACACTTCCGGAATTCCTGGAAATGCGTTATGACGGAAAAACACGTTCCGTTATCGCAATTACCTCTGTTGTAGGTATGCTCGGTATCATGGCAAACAATATTGTATCCGCTATCACAAATATCTGTGCATACACAGGTTGGAATAAAGTTGTTGTTACTGCTGTTATTTTCGCAGTTATCATTGCTTTTACATACATTTCAGGTATGTGGGCAATTTCCATGACCGACCTGGTACAGGTTATCATGGGTATCATCATCGTTCCACTTGTTATGGTACTTGTCATCAAACAGTATGGTCCGCTCAGCGGACTAGCAAGTGCATGGCCGAATGGAAACCCGCTGGGCGAAGGCTTCATGGGAACCATTCCAAATGCCGGACTGACTTATCCGTCCGTTATCAACTTTGTAATTCTGTTTGCATCCGCTCTGGTTTGGGGAAATAACTACTACTGGATGAAAATTGCAAACTGCCGTTCTGAAAAAGTTGCACGCAAATCCTTTGTATGGTCTGCATTTTTACTGTTGATCATCTTCTGTGTACCACTTGGTATTGTTGGTCTGTACGCAGGTGCTTTCCATCCGGAAGTATTTACATTTAATGGCGGTACTGTAATGCCGACAGGTGCTTACGGATTTATCGCTTCCACCTTGATTCCGTTATTCGGTTCACTGGCCGTTATCGGTGCTGTAGCAGCTTCTGTTTCTACATCCGCTACTTCCGCACTTGGTGCTTCTGCCGTTATGACACGTGATATTTATCAGCGTCTCATTGACAAGAGCGGAGATCCGAAAAAAAGACTTCGTGCTTCCAAATGGATCCTCATCATTGTTGGTGCTGTAACATTTATCCTCTGCCAGTTCCCGGGTGGTCCTACTTACCTGTTTGCATTTGCAAACTGCTGGCTCGTTCCACCATCTGTATTATTATTACTTGGTATGGTTTGGAAAAAATTCAACTCCACCGGTGCTTTCTGGGGTGCATTATGTGGAATGGTTGTCATGGCAGTATTTGAATTACTGGAATTAACCGGTGTATTCGTTGTCGGCAGCTACATTTACCTTGCTACTCTTGGTCTGATCGTATCCTTTGTGGCAGCTATTATTGCCAGCCTGTTCGGCAAGCCAAAATACTTTGGTGAATCTGACTGGGAACTTGTTCCAAACGATCACAACCGTGAAGATATTACCTTAAACGATACCGATAAAGAAGCACTTCGGCTGATCTGTGTCGGTCACAAATACATGGCAGATATCACTGACTACATGGGACTTGACTCCAAAGTTACCGATGCTGCAATCGAGCATCTGGACCGTGGTGGTTATATTCAGAGAGCTGGTCTGTCCATGTCCAAACTGTATACTTTCTCTGCTACAGATAAAGGCCGTGCAGTGATCGGTCTCTCCGGAAATGATGCCAAACTCGCTTCCGCTGGTCTGACACCGGATTATGTAGAATTCCTGAAACTGGTAAAAACCGGTGATGCTCACAAGCAGAACGAATGGATCGCAGCAAAGAAAATCCGTTCCATGCAGATGGCTGCTATCTCCTCTCACCTGACCCGTGAAGGATATATTAAAGAAAAAGGCTTAATGCGACGTAAATATGAGATTACAGAAAAAGGTCTTGCAGCAGCAAAATAATAACTGAAACTAATAATTGAAACGCCGCCACCTACATAAAGTCTGAATGATTCCGAACACCGATCTCTTCTGGTTGTTCGGAATCGTTCTCAAAGGGGAAAATAATTTATGAATAGAGAAAATAAAAATCCAAGAGATGCCGTTATCGTTGCTGCCGGCCGTTCTGCTATGGCAAAAGCATATAAAGGCTCTTTTGCTGAAACCCATCCAATCGAATATGGCGCCCAGGTATTAAAAGGTGTTCTTTCCAGACTGGATCATTTTAATCCTGAACTCATCGATGATGTCATCGTCGGCTGTGCCTTTCCAGAAAAAGGTATGGGATACAACGCTGCAAAACTGATCGTACAGCGTGCAGGGCTTCCTGATTCAGTTTGTGCACAAACCATCAACCGTTTCTGTTCTTCCGGTCTGCAAAGTATCGCCACTGCAGCAAATGCAATTAAAGCAGGAGACATGGATATTATTGTGGCCGGTGGCTGTGAACAGATGACAGGTATGAACATGGTAGATCCTGATATCCAAATTGATGAAAAATTGATGGCAACAGATCCGGATGCCTATATCATCATGGGCGAAACTGCGGAACTTGTCGCCGAAAAATATGATATTTCCCGTGAAGAAATGGAGGAAATGGCTGTCCGAAGCCACAAACTTGCTGCTGCTGCGCAGGAAGCCGGCAAATTTGATAAAGAAATCATTCCTGTCACAACCACATTCCAGGGAAAAGAAATCACAGTCACAAAAGATGAAGGTGTTCGTCCTGGAACCAGCATGGAAAATCTGGCTACATTAAAACCATGCTTCCGGGAAAATGGTCGTGTCACTGCTGCTACATCTTCTCAGATGACCGATGGAACCGGTTTTGTCGTAATGATGGCAAGAGAAACTGCTGAAAAATTAGGTTATAAACCAATTGCACGCTTTGTATCCTTCGCCGTAGGTGGTGTTCCCGCCAATGTCATGGGAATCGGTCCGATTGTTGCTGTCCCGAAAGCATTAAAAAAAGCAAACCTGACAATGGATGACATCAGCGTTATTGAATTAAATGAAGCCTTTGCCTCTCAGGCACTGGCATGTATCAAAACACTGGAAATTCCTATGGAAAAAGTGAATCCAAATGGTGGTGCCATGGCTCTCGGACATCCATTAGGCGCAACTGGTGCATTCCTCACCTGTAAAGTTCTCTCCGAATTAGATCGAAGAAAAGAACGATACGGAATGGTAACTATGTGTATCGGTGGCGGAATGGGTGCAGCCGGTATCTTTGAAATGGAGTCCTGATATCATGACCTTTCAACAATTATATGCACAAAAACGCATGTCTCCGGAAAAAATTACAACACTGATTTCTTCCGGATGGAATGGTTTTCTGGATGCCCCTCTAAGTCAGCCTTACCGTCTGATTCAACTGATAGAACAACGTGCAAAAGAAGGGAACATCCAGAATCTGACACTAAATACGTTATTGGATGCCTATCCATATGAATGTTATCAGAAATCGTGCGCTTCTTCTATCCATGGAATATCATGGTTTTCCGGTATCTCTGCACGCAAAGGTATCGCACAGGGATATGGCGACATTGCACCCTGTAATTACCACGAAGTGCCAGGACTGATCGAGCAGTACGAAAAAATAGATTTTTGGTGTACCCGGGTAAGCCCAATGGATGAAAACGGATATTTTTCCACCTGTAACGGTTCTCTGGGTGAAATTCTGGGAAAAAAATCTTCTCATATTTTTCTGGAAGTCAACCACAACCTTCCGCGTCCCTGCGGTACACCCAAAATCCATATTTCAGAAGTCACTGCACTTTATGAAAATGATGATCCGATTCCGGCTATGAAACACGGAAAAATGGACGATATAAGCGCAACTATCGGTAATCTGATTGCAGAAGAAATACCAAATGGTGCTACAATTCAATTTGGTATCGGTGCAATCCCTGATGCTGTCGGAAGTGCCCTGATGGGCAAAAAACACCTTGGAATCCATTCCGAACTTCTGACGGATGGGATGATCGACCTGCTTGAAGCAGGGGTTGTCGATAATTCCTGTAAACCATTAAATACGGGAAAAACTGTTGCTACTTTTATGATGGGATCTGCTCCTATGTATGATTTTGTCAATGACAACCCAGACATTTTGTTATTGCCTGTCACACAGGTTAACGATCCGCACATTATTGCGCAGCATCCGAATATGATCAGCGTCAATGCTGCTCTGGAAGTCGATTTTTATGGTCAGGTCTGCGCCGAATCTATCGGCACCACCCATATTTCCGGCAGTGGTGGACAAGTTGATTTTGTAAAAGGTGCCACCGCATCAAAAGGTGGAAAAAGTTTTATCGCTTTTCATTCAACAGCACAAAACGGAACTGTCAGCCGGATCCGTCCTACACTGACAGATGGATCGATTGTAACCACATCCAAGAACGATGTCGACTATATCGTAACAGAATACGGAATTGCAAAGTTACGTGGCAAAACAATCCGCCAGCGGATACAGGCTCTGATTTCCATTGCTCACCCAAAATTCCGGGAAGAACTGACATTTGAAGCTAGAAAACGGCTTCTGATGTAACTTTACTATTTGCTCATAACCGGATTCCCCATGATTCTGGTTATGTTATAAATTAACTCACATCTGTACATAGAATTGTCCATTTTTCTATGAACAGGAAAAACTGCCGCAATTTAAATCATGCGGCAGTTTTTCTTTTTTATCCTATTGGTTGATTTGTTTCTTCTTTTCTGATTTTTTTATTTTTCTGATATTTTCATAAAATACATCAACGGTCTGCTTCTTCTGACAATTATCAATGTCTTATAACTTCTTATATGTTGTTGATGATCAGCACGATTCCGGACAGAATCAGCAGAACAATCACTATCTTCTTGATAACTTTTTCATTCAGAACCGAACTGCTCTTCATTCCAAAAAATACCGCTGCCAGCATAAACGGAATCAAGATCACGACCTGTTTGAGCACCGCAAGCGTCAGAATTCCTGTGGCCGCATATAAAATAATGCGGATTGTATTTTCTACTACAAATACCACACAGATATTTGCCTTGAATTCATGACTGTTTTCCGCCACTCTGCTCACATAGGCTGCCAGCAATGCGCCTACGCCATACAAACCGCAGAGCAGACCGGAAATAATCCCGATGACTACCAGCACGAACCGAGAACCGCTGTTCTTACCATTGCCACTTATCCGATTACTACTTTTCAATTCCCGAAACAGCATTTCCACACCAATGACAATAACCGCAATGCCAAAAATCACTTTCAAAAGTCCTGCATCTGTATGTTTCAGCAAAAAGATTCCCGGAATACTGCCCGCTACAACCAAAGCAGTCAGTGGAAGCCAGATTTTCCAGTTCAGGGATTTCCGTTCTTTCCAGACTAAAATAATATTGCTCGGATACCCCAATACGACTTCCAGTGGGGAAATATTGATGTTATTTGCTGTGTAACTCAGAATCCCATTAAATATCAGGGTATTCGCAAAGCCGCATAGACCTTTGATAAAAAATGCGACCAGTGTCGCAATGATAAACCAGATCATAAGTTTTCTTCTCCTTATTTGCAAATACGATTCTGTAAATTCACATTATCACATATGATCGAATTTATCCATTTTTTCATTCAAGAAACGTGTAAGCATAACAATATTAGTCATTTTTGCGTATTTTTATTTTACTTAATCTAAAGAGTAAAGCGGACATTCTCAATCCGCTTTTGCTACTTGCTCATGTAAACAACCTTTATTTTCTGGTTTTATTTTTTTCGAATCAGACAACGTTTTTTATAAAAGGATATCCCATAACACAATATCTGATCATAATCATCTTCATATTCCACAGTGTACATCCGCTCATCGATCTGCTGCAATGCCGTATCACAGTAGCGCTCCATCTCGTCCAGTTTATGAGAATATTTTACTTCAAAAACCGCAACTCTGGCTTCCGTAGGATCACTGACTACCACATCACTTCGTCCTTCGCCATGCTCCCGGTTGGATTCCACCATATAACCCGCGCCGGCAAAAATCCCCGCCAGAAACGCATGATAAAAATCTTCTTTATAGTCATGATAGCTGATGGTTTTCCGCAAAAGGCGATTCATCTCCTGCGTAATCGTTTCTCCGTCTCCGTTCCATACTGCCGCAAACAATTTTTGCCGATCCCACACTCTGGCACTTTCCTGAAACCATTTTACAATCGTAGTCTCAAATATTTCACGGATCTCTGCATTTGGAATGATAAGCGCTTCCGTCCCATTCGGAATTTTCTGTTCCAATTCCGATTCACGAATTCTGGTCAGATATCCGGTCAGATACAAAATGCTCCACAGATTATCCTCTGATGAATGCAGGTAATCATACGTCAGGTTTTCATCAATCTGCTGCACAATATAACCACCCGACAGCAAAATCTCCAGCTTTTTCGTAATTGCACTGCCCGCATAATCAATAAATGAACGAATAATTGCATTATCGCTGGTATTTTTCCAATATCCCACCGGCTTTACATTCGGATTATACTGCCAGTCCCGCAGGTAATTCATGACATCCCATGGACAATATACATCAAACTCACCAAAATGATATCCGTCATACCACATTTTTACCAGTTCTGCCTGTTTTTCAGCACCAGCATCCTGCAAAATACGATCCACTTCTTTTTGTGTAAATCCGAAATATTCATTTAACCGGGAATCTGTAATCGTATCAGAAACAAAGTTGTTGGTTCCAGTAAATATACTTTCTTTTGCAATTTTCAGGCAGCCGGTAATTACCGCAAAACGAAGAGCCGGGTTATCTTTCAATGGCTGCATGATTCCTTTCATCATATCCAGCATTTCCGTATAGTAGCCATTACTGTTTGCCTTCGCCACAGGTACATCGTATTCATCCATCAGAAGAATGACCTGCTGACCATAGTATGCCTGCATCATGCGCATAAGGACACGTAAACTGTTTTTTATCTCTGCACTTTCACTGCTCCCATGCAAAATATCCTCAAATATTTTCTTATCCACAGATGCAACTTTATCGCTTTCCAACATATAAGTATGTTCCATAAAGAGATCTCTTATCACCGAACAAAACATCTCATATGCGCTTGCAAAATCCAGCCCATCCACCTGCTTGAACGAAACAAATAACACTGGCCAGCGATTCATCCACTCACGACAAAGTACATCCTGGCCAGCTATTTCAAGCCCTGCAAATATACATTTGCTATCCTTCTGGATATTGAAGAAATTATCCAGCATGCTCATCGTAAGTGTTTTACCAAAGCGCCTTGGTCGGGTGATCAAAGTCACCTTTGTACCTGTTGTCTTCAGTAATTCACAGATCAAGCCTGTTTTATCTACATAATAATATCCGTTCTGCCGTATTTCTGCAAAATCAGAAACACCAACAGGTATATTCAATCCTTTCATTCGATTCCCCTGCTTTCCCAAAAACCATGATAAATCATATATGTCACTCATATGAGCATTATTAACGATTCACTAATACTCTTATCTAGCAGTATACCCCATTTGGAAAATCTGCGTCAATATGCTGTCATTTACAAGCATAAATTAACCTGTCTATTCCGGTGAAAATCTATGCAAAAATTTTACTTGTATTTCTAAAACCATCAAGTGTTGGACTGGCTGCTATTTGTGCTGCTCTGGTCAGATTCCGACTGTCCGCTGCTATTGTTTTGACCCGGTCCACCCTGACCTGGCTGTCCCGACGGGGCATTACTATCTGATTGTCCGTTCTGGTCTGGCATCTGTCCATTTTGCATTCCTCCCGGCTGTCCGCCCTGACTCTGTCCGTTACTGTATACCAAGCTCGACAGGGTTACTTCTGTCGCTGTCTCACCTGTATTTAATGTATACGTTGCTCCTTCTTCCAAATCTGCGCAGCTGATGACTACAGAATTGTACTCTCTGGAAGGTGTAAAGCTGATCAGTTCCTTTCCATCCGCATCTGTCAGCGTGATCTCGCCACTCTGGGTATCATCCAGATTGATCAGCATGGCTCCCTGACTGGAATCATCCCCGAAATTCTGTGCCATGCCGCTCATGCCTGCTGCCACAACCGTTCCTCCGGTGATTGCTGCCGTTCCGTTATAATCAAATGCGCCATTTCCATCATTTGCCGGACCTGTTACAAAGATAGTTCCTCCGCTGACTGTCAGGTCTCCGTTACTGTCGATACCGTCACCACTTGCATCAATGGTTATCTGTCCGCCGGAAATATTGATATAGGCATCTTCATCCGCGGAAAATGGATCTCCGCCACCCGGTCCGTTACTGTTGCTACTGTCATTTCCACCGGCTGCGTTCAGTCCGTCATCGCTGGCTGTAATATCGATCATACCGCCGGAAATATCTATTATCTGTCCTTCCAGTCCTTCATAACACTGACTGATGGTGATGGTTCCATCATCCAACTGAACCACATAAGAAGCTGAAATCCCATCTCCAGCGGCATTCAGCGTAAAACTTCCGTTTGCCACATATACAAAACCTTTTGTTTCGTCATCCTCATTTTCGCTGTGGATCGCATCTCCACCGGTAGTAATGTCAAAGGCTCCGTCTGCACTGCGGACACTGTCTTTACCGGAAAGTCCCTGTTTCTCTGCAGAAATATTATAAGTTCCTCCTGTCACCACCAGATCGTCCTTGCATACAATACCGTGTGCTGCGGATGTCACATTTAACGTTCCTGTTCCGTTGATGGTCAGATCATCTTTTGCAAAAATCGCGCCATCAATATTGCTGTCATCTTCTGTCGTAGTTCCATTAGAAACAACCGTATTTTCACTGCCATCTGCCAGCGTCAAAAATACCTTATCTGCCTGTCTGACATACACTGCTGCGCCGCTCTCATTTGTAATGGATACATTGTCAAACACAAGTTGCACTTTTTCAGAATCTGCCACATCAACCACGATACTTCCATTGCTTAACGTACCGCTGATCAAATAAGTTCCTTCGCTTGTGATCGTCACCATCTGCCCGTCAATGGTCACTGCATCACTGTCGCAGCTGCTGTTTTCATCGTCCAGCGTGATCGCTGTGCACTCTGACTCATCATAGGACGCATCCAGATCCCTTTTCGTAAACATATCGCTTGTATCCAGTAAACTTATCTTTCCTTGCGTACTGTCCGCAGAATCTCCACTTTCTGCCTCTGCACTGGATTGTGTATTTGATGTATTGGTGCCGCAGCCGGTCATAATACTGGAAAGAGCCATCGTACCGATCAGCATTGCGATCATTATTCTTCGTTTTTTCATTTTTTCCTCCCGCGCTTATGCGCACACTCAATTTTCTGATTACACTTGATTTCTTCGTAAAGCGTTCACTTCATTTATCAGATATTGTTTCTATAGTAACTGGTTACCGACTTCCTGATTGGTCATCATGATTTCCAGATTTCCATTGCGGCAACGCAATTCATCAATAAACTCCTTTTCCTTTGCAGGATCTTTTAATTTCACTTCATAGGTCAGTTTAAACAGGCTTCCCATATTGGTTGTTTTTACCTTTACAAGGTTATTATTCTCTGTGTAATGTGCCATCAGATCATCAAACACCTGAGTGTAATCCAGATCTTCCGGGATGGTAATGATCAGCTGTTTTTCACTGGTCTGGCGTCTGTCCCAAAGGTTCATATGTACGTAAATAACCATGATCAGTGACAATACCAAGGTAAAAACGGCTGCATAACCAAGGTATCCCATTCCTGTGATCAGTCCGGTTCCCATTGCGATAAAAATGGCTCCGATGTCTTTGGCACTTCCCGGAACGCTTCGAAAACGAACCAGACTAAATGCTCCTGCCACAGCCACACCTGCGCCGACATTTCCGTTTACCATCATGATAACCACGCATACTACAGCAGGTAAAATGGCAAGTGTCCGGACAAAACTTCCGTTATGCCGCGTTTTATAACTGTATGCGCATGCCAGAATGATGCCGAGCACCAGCGACACTCCGATGCATAATAAAAACTGGTTCACCGGAATAACCGATGTGGTTGAATTGTCAAAAATGCCCTGAAAAAATGTGTTTATCATATTTGTTTTTCTCCTTTTACTATCTACTAACAATGCATGCTGATTCTTTTCTTCTGTCCCGCTTCCATTAATAAAGTCTTGTAGGCGGTTCCGTACTTTGAAAATGATGTGCGGTAAATGTGATGTTCCGTTAAAAAGTGGTTTAACCACAACGGCATTGCATGCCCGATCTTGATCTCTGTCAGCACCTGTCCCGGCTGTAACAATTCTCTGCCGTAAACCGGACTGGTCAGATTCAGCTCTTCGGTTCGCCATAAAATATGCCGATCGAAAATGATGCGGAGTTCATGATCGTCTTTGCCATAAAAAGCTTCCCGCTCATAGGAAAGATACATCGCCGGCTGGATTTCCTGATACAGGCTCAGTGCGTAATCCAGTTCCGAACAGATCTGACTGTGTGGGATCACGTCCGCCCGCTGACACAGATACTGCATCGCATCTTCATAACTGGCACTGATCCTGCGTTTGTACACAACCTTTTTATACTTCTTCTTTAACTCGATAAAGGCATTTGTTTCCGGGGTGGCCTGTCCGTAGGTGCGAAGACGGATTTTTTCTTTGTAAACATGGTTTTCTATGGAACGCCGGATCAGCAGATACTGTGGTGTGTCAAAATACAGGTTGCAAATGGTACTTCTGCCAAAAGCATCGGCAATCATGTATCGTTTCATGAGTTCCCTTAACTCCGATTGCTGTTCTAAAGTCAACATGTATTTATATTCATATCGTTTAAAAATTTTCTGTGCTTCCATTTGGTGTTGCCCTCCTTTTACAGAGAGTTTACAAAGAGAACCTTAATTGAACTTTAAAACGCTTAAAGTTTTTAAATTAATTTGTTTTGTAACTAAACGGTAGGTTGTGAAAAAAGAGAACAGGCTATTTTTTCCTGGCGGCTAACAATCGCCTGCCAGGAAAAAATAACCTGTTCTCTTTCATTTACGTTTTCTACATCGCTGTTTCTCTTTTTCTCCAGCTGATGAAACCATATAGATCAAAAAAGAAAAATATCGTAAATATGATCGTTACTGAAAAATAGGACGAATCTTTCATCGTTGCCATAATCCAGAGCACAATCAGTATAATGTCATTTGCAGCGTATCCGACTGCATAATAGGATGAACGCAGCATTGTCAATGATGCGGCAAGAAAACTTGTTGTAATCGATATCGTGCTGAATACAATGTTTGGTGTTTCCAATACAGCTAATATCTTGAAAAATAAAATTGTAATAACGGTAGTACTGGTAACCAATAGAAATACATGTTTCTTCGTCAGTTGCTGAATCTCAACTTCTTTTCCACTTTCGGACGGATTTCTAATCCATGTGATTGTTGACCAGATGGCCATCGGCATTGTCATTCCAAGATAGGTCATCATTTCTCCCCAATAGTGAAACTGCCAGGAGATGATTCCATAAAGAATGCTGAACAGGATCATCAAAATCTGAGACCATACGTTTCCTTTTGCCGCAATAATCAGAGATGTAACACCAACACATGAAGCAACCAGCGTTAGCACGTTAAAATTTGCCGAAAAAACATTTGATACCACGATAATCAGCAATGCTCCCATCCAGATTCCCCATTCCTTTTTTGTTAAACATGTAATCGGATTACTCATGCCCGTTTTTTCACTCCTCTTTTGCTACAATATATTTATGGTCAATAATATCCCTTACAGCCATTATGGAATTACCCGTCTCACAAACAAAAAGCGCCAGGATTCCTATCTTCTCAGACCTAACGATAGAAATTCTGACGCTTACCTTTCCTACCCGGTGGCAGGAAAGAGCCGTAATGTTTTTCAATTTTTATTCAGACAGGGATTTTCGAAAATATTTGTCTACTCGGTAAAACAGACCAATCGTTACTGCCACCACTAATAACAAGAAGATGATTACAACCATCATAGCATATTCCTGCGACAACGCAACAGCAATCACTCCGGAAATTGCAATTCCAACTGCCAGGAATAAAACTGGTTTTCCAAGACGTTTTGCGTATCCCGCTTTATCCTTTATTTTGTCAAATACTTTCCCGTGAACAAAAGTATAATTTCCTTTCAGTAAAAAAATACTCAAGCACATCATGATAACAGCGATAAACCATGTTATTATACTAAACCCTATCATACGATTCCTCTTTCAATCAACAAAATGGAACTCATTTTTAATCGTATTCTACTCTCTCCATTTACTTCTGTCAATCCTGAACTTCCTTCCAATCATAGACAAATTCCGGTGTTTCTCTGCTATAGTCTTCTTCTGACCATATCTGTTTTCCATCATAAATAATGCTTTTACACGGCGTATCCAATTCCACATATGCACTTCCATAAAGTTCATTATCGTAAGTTTCCGCACGGCCGCTCACTTTATCCGCTATGGTAAGTTTATACTCTTTTGCAGTCTTCATCGTTGCAGAACCATCTTCATTCAGTACAAATGAAGGTCTGTAAATTGCGCTTCTCCTGCTATCCGGCCACTGACAACTTACAAATACTTTTTGAATGCCATCTTCTTTCACACAATATACATCCTTGACTCTCATATTGCTCTCATTTGTTGGAATCACAGGTACACAAAATACTACGAAAAAGAAAACAATTGCAGCTACTGCAGAAACCACACAGCCGACAGCTATTTTGCTTTCCACAGCTTTCCGGTTCTTTTTCACCATAGCCTGGAACCGGTCCGCACTTTGCTTGGTCTCATTTTTTTCCAAAACAACAGGCATTTTTAACTTTTCATATATGCTTCTACACGCGAAACACTGCTCTAAATGCTGACGCACCACATCTTTTGTCGTATCACGAAGAAGTTCGTCCTGATACAATGGCAGCAAATCCTGAACCATATCACAGGAAATTTCATTGATTTTATTGTTCTCAGACACTAAAAGCCACCTTCTTTCTTCCATTGATCTAATATTTTTTGCTTTGCCCGATAATACACCACTCTCGCCCAGCTCTCTGATTTTCCAAACAAATCTGCAATATCTCGAAATGGAAGTTCTCCAAACGTCCGCAAGGAAAACACCTCTTTGTACGGTTCGTCCATTGTATGAAGAATTTTGTGAATGGTTTTTAGCGTCTCCTGATTTATGATCATTGACTCAACTGTCTCACCGTTCCACTCCAATTCCTTGTAAAGAACCTCATCGGACACGTTGCGTTTCTCTTTTTTTATTTTCTTCAACCAGATATTTCTGGCAATGGCACACAACCAGGTATAGATACTGGAATTCCCCTTGAACTCCGTCTTTTTATACAGCGCCCGGCAAAAGGTCTCCTGTGTAATATCTTCTGCTTCGGATGAATTATGACAAAGTGATAACACATAATAATATACTGCTTCATACTCTGCGATCAGGATTTCCTGACTGATTTCATGTTCACTCACCTGCATTCACCCCCCAAAAAACATCCTCATGATTTTGTTTTCTATTAATTAGACCCCATGGAATCAAAAACGTTACATTTTTTTGTATAAAATCGTTCCGGCAGCATTGTAACGTAGAAGAAAGGTCTCCGACAATTTTTTCTTAGCGAGCGATTGCTAGCCGCGAAGACAAAATTGACGGAGACCTTTTTCAAAACCTTCCGTTAGTCCATTTTCATTTTATCAGTTCCACAAAATTACAGACCTTTGAATACGAAACTAAATGTCATTTTTTCATCGGTTTTGAGTAAATATTCCTCATGAGTACGTGCACCCCAGCTGTCATCACCACCGATTCCCATCTGGCCTTTTGCCGCGCGTACTACTGTGTAATGAACTTCCGGAAGCTCATACGGATGCATTGCATTTTCCATCTCATGTGGTGTATACGGAAGTGCTGAGAACATCATCGGGCCATTTTCCGGATCCATTTCAAATAACATTCCACGGCCTTTGCGGTCTGTTACCTTCGCCCAGCGGACTTCTTCTTTTGCACCACACTCCTGCGGAACCATGTAATGAGCCATATTGTCAGCTACCATATTTTTATAAATGCCAAGTTTTGCACCATGTTTACGGTCTGCGTAAGTCTCAGCCTCGCCCAGTCCGTACCATTCTACATGATCGTAATCTGCATTGAACTTGAACATCACACCAAATTCCGGCATATCGCCCAGCTCTTTGACCGGATCATATGTAAGGGTTGTTTTTACACGTCCATCGCCAAATACTTCGTAGGAAATATGACACTCTGCCATCGGTGTAGTCGGCATTACATAAGTATAAGATACCACTGCGGAATGCTCTTTTACTTCAAGCTGCGGCTGATGTCCACCTACATAAATACCATCGCGATAATCTTTGAAATTCAGATACATACTTGCAATCTTCCACTGAGCATAACGCATCTGCATCAGGCTTCCACAGTCGTTATCGATCGGTGCACGCCAGAAGTTTGGCTTTGGAATGGACTCGATCATCTCACGGCCTGCATATTTATAAGAAACCAGACCTCCATTCAATACAGAGAATAATACTTCAAAATGAGCTCCGCGGATACCGATATTGTGTGTGCTGCGGATAACTTCTATTTCATCAGTGCATGCAACCGGTGCTTTTTCTACCTGATATACATACTGACCAAATGCTACCTCATGTCCTGCTTTTGCCCATACTGTATCAGCTTTTAAGTGGAAAGATACAGTTACAGTATATTCGCCCGGACGCTCCTGCTTTGCGATCGGAAGATCATAAGTCATTTCACTTAATGGTGCAACTGCAGTTGTCAGTGGTTTTGTGCAAACAACTTTTCCGTCTTTTGCCAGCGTTACTTTTGCATCAAAAGTATCTGTATTTACAAACAGATTTTTGTTGATAACAGTTACTTTATCTTCGCTTACATTTGCTGTAATGTTCTGGTAATTGAATTTTACTTCCTGCATCTTCGGAGAAGCTTCGCGGTCTCCACCGTATGCGATACCGTTTCCACTGAAGTTATAGTCTGTCGGGCGCTCGCCAAAATCTCCGCCAAATGCCTGGAATTCTTTGCCATAACGATCTTTTTTATAAATAGACTGATCGATATAATCCCAGATAAATCCTCCCTGGTATTTCGGTTCTGTATCGGTCAGATCTGTATACTTGTGCATTGCACCGCAGGAATTTCCCATAGCATGTGTGTACTCACAACAGATGAACGGTTTGCTGTCATCTTTTGCAAGGAACTCCTTGATTGCTTCCACAGACGGATACATCTGACTTTCCATATCGCTAGTGTCGTTGTAACTACGATCATGGCAGACACCTTCATAGTGAACCAGTCTGGTCGGATCTTCTCTGTGGAATAACTGTGACATTTCAAAAATATCTTTTCCACCGAAAGACTCATTACCGCAGGACCAGATCAGAATCGCCGGATGGTTTTTGTCACGCTGATACATAGAATTTGCACGATCCAGCATCATCTCCAGCCACTCCGGTTTATTGTGCGGAACAGTATAAGTAAAGTCTTTTGTCATCTCTGCTACATCCCAGGAACCATGAGATTCCAGGTTTGTCTCATCGATCAGGTACAGACCGTATTCATCACACAACTCATAAATTTTGGACATATCTGGATAATGACAGGTACGAATGGCATTGATATTATTCAGTTTCATAATTGTCAGATCTTTGCGCAGTTCCTCTTCCGACACATGTCTTCCTGTAACAGAACTGAACTCATGACGGTTTACACCTTTGAATACAATACGTTTTCCATTCAGTGTCATGATACCATCTTTCATTTCAAAACGGCGGAAACCAACTTTCTGCGGAATAATCTCCTGTACATTTCCATGTGCATCTGATACGGTCAGTTCCAGATCGTATAGCTGTGGATCTTCTGCACTCCAAAGTACCGGGGCATCTACCTTCCATGAAAAAGTATCTTCACCGGAAATCTCTTTCTTGTCTTCCAGAATCACTTCGCCATCTTTGGAGAGAACGATTTTTAATGTTCCGCTTCCCCATGTTTTTGTCACTAATTCAAGATCTGCGCTTGCCAATGACTCCTCCGGAATTGCACGGATACGAAGATCGTTTACATGAACTTCAGGAACGGTGTAGAGGTATACATCTCTGTAAATACCAGAAAAACGATAAAAATCCTGATCCTCACACCAGCTGCTTGCTGTCCACTTAAATACCTGCGCTGCCAGTTTGTTTTCTCCTTCTTTCACATACTCAGTCAGCTCAAATTCGGACGGAGTAAAGGAATCCTCACTGTAGCCTACAAATTTACCATTCAGCCACAGAGCCAGTCCGCTCTCAGCTCCCTGGAATGAAATAAACAAACGTTTTCCTTTCATCTGCTCCGGAACAGTAAAATATTTTACATAACTTGCTGTCGGATTAAAATGTGTCGGGATCTCGCCCGGATGAATGTCTTCATGTCCTTCCCATGGATACTGTACATTGGCATACTGCGGTACATCATAACCTTCCATCTGAATATGGGCAGGCACATAAATATCCTCCCAGTCTTTGCAGGAATATTCCTCTGTCTCAAATCCCGGAATAGCACTCTCATAATTTCGTGCATACTGGAATTTCCAGAGTCCGTTCAAAGACTCACGGTAAGACGTTTCTTTATCATATGCTTCCTCCCCGGTTGCATAATATACATGATCAGAATGTGCATCCAGACGACCGTCACGGAAATATTCCGGATCTTTTACCATTGCATAATCAAACTGTTTCATCGGTTCCTCCTCCTAATAAAATCATATTCCAAGATTTTAGATGCCTTACGAATTGTTCCGTACTTTGTACTCCCACAATTCTTTACGTACTTTTAGTATAGCAGATTTTGTATGTTGGATGTATAATAAGTTTTGCTAAAAAATATAACATTTTGAAACAAACACTATGTCTCATATATATTCGACTTGATTTTTAGGAGGTTCTTATATGCCTATTTATTTCAGAAATACACCGGTGAGTGCACCATTCATGTTCGACTCAATTGGAAATCACTGGATTGAGGAAGAAACCAGCCGCCCGAAAGGCTATCCGCATTATCACTATCTACAGACAGAGTCCGGTTGTGGTCAGATTGAAATACAGGGAAAATATTATGAATTACGGGAAAATGAAGGTTTTCTGATCGCACCTTCCATTCCTCACTCTTATAAAAAGAAATCTGACACATGGCTCACCGCTTTTGCCACCTTCACTGGAACATTAGAAGCAAGCATTCCGACGATGCTTCAAAACAAAAGTGTTATCTGGACAGAAAAAGAACAGGGACTTCAGCTTTCTGCTCAAATTGCAACTTGCGTAGATGAAATTTCTGCGCACGGACAGCAAGACAGCAAATTTCTGTCTGTCAACTGCTACAATCTTCTGCTGAACTTCACAGACTGCGTGAATGGACCGGCCCACATGCTAGACCCCCTTTATCAGCGTTACATTGTGCCTGTTGTGCAGGAAATAGAAACAAATTTTTCCGCTGATCTGACCGCTCAGGCACTAAGTGAAAAGGTATTCATATCGCCACAGTATCTTTCCCGGCTGTTCCGACGCTTTTTCTCCTGCTCTGTATACGAATATCTGACTATGCACCGCATCAACAAAGCAAAGGAACTTTTACTGGTCAATACTTACTTGAAAGTGCAGGACATCTCCAATATGACTGGTTTTTCTGATACCAGTCATTTTATTTCCATGTTCAAGAAAGCAACCGGCATGACACCACTGGAATTTCGACGGATGCACTAAGTTGCCCCAGTGACCAAATGGAGACTTGAACACATTTTTCTTTCGTGCTAAACTCTGTGTGCAGTTGATGTGAAGTTGACAAACACTGTTGATTATACAGATAAAAAAAATTGAGAGGTATGATTATGGACGCTACATATTCACTGGAACACAGACATATTTTTCGCGGGGAACTGGCCCTGCTTCTGGTTATTGTAATGAACAGCTTCGGCGTAGTACTGATGCTCTATTCCGGTTCTGGAATTTCTGCTATTTCAAGTGTACCTTACGCATTTTCCGAAGTATTTCCATTCCTTTCTCTCGGAACATGGACATACATCTTTCAGGCAATACTGATCACATCCCTGATGCTTTTGCGCAGGCGTTTCGTTCTGGAATATCTGCTGAGCTTTGTTGTAGGATTTGCATTCAGTATGATGCTGGACTTTTACAAAAGCTGGATTGGTATGTTACCTTACAACATTCCAATGCGCATCCTTTACTTTGTGATCAGCTATCTGCTGCTCTGCCTTGGAATTGCACTATCCAATCGCTGCGGACTGCCGATCATTCCGACAGATCTCTTCCCGCGAGAATTGTCTGCCATCAAAAACTTTAAATACTCAAAAGTAAAAATTTCCTTTGATGTCATCTGTCTGATAACGACAGCACTGATCACATTCATTGGAATCGGACATATCAAAGGTCTTGGCATCGGAACAATACTGGCAGCTTTCACTATGGGAAAAGTAATTGGAATCGTTGGTGAAAAACTCGACGGACACTTCCGCTTCGTGACGTTCCGGACAGCTCATCGTTAATCGTTCCGGGTAATTGTGTGTTTTAGTATATAGTATATAGGGTTATAAAAAGGGACTCTGGTTATTTGTCTCGTCAGCTAACAATCGCTTGCCGAGAAAAATAACCAGAGCCCCTTCTTCTCTACGTTATGAAATTAAACCTCACTGTTTACCCTTATGTTGTGCCACACATATTTTCAACTAAGTAAACTAACGGAAAATAATGATAACTTAAATGGCGAAATCGGAGAATCTTTCTGCGGCAAGCGATTAAGTAAACGACTGAGTTTTGCGAGTTTTGCGCGAGTGGGAAACGACCAGCTTTTATAGGAGTTGGGAACGAGCGCGATAAAACCGAAGCAAAACGAGGGTAGTGAACGTCTAGCTGTCGCAGAAAGATTCTCCGATTTCGCTTTAAATATCCCCTCTCTTAAACCGAAGTTTCCCGGGAAGCCACTGAAACCCGATCCAGCACCCGTCCGAAGCCATGTTCGAAAAGCACACCATAAATGGCCCCGAAAAAGTTATTGAAAATTCGGAAAAATATTGCCCCCGGAAGCCCAAGGATTCCAACCGCAATCGACAATGCTCCAAAAGTATTGAAAATTGCCTGACAGCCATACGTTGCGGAAAGTCCCACACCGATTCCTCCGATGACACCGACATAATTGTAAATAGACGGCGGCAGAAAATAGTACAATGCCAGAAATATAAAACAACCGACAATATTACCAGGTACTCTGGCTTTTGCACGCTGTTTTGCATCTTCGTGGAATGGCACCAAAATGGACATAGCCGCAATTCCAATCCACATCCGGCGCGGAATGTGCAGCAAACCTGCAATCAGCATTGCCGTTGTCACGCCAAGCACCATGGTGATCTGCCATCTCGTGCGCAGTGAATGCACATCAAATTCCAGAAAAATATCTTTCAAACTTCTTTTATATACTTTTTTGTGATGATTCCGATAGTATACGATCAATGTTGCAGCTGCTCCGATTCCCATAGCGATCAATCGCTGTGTATACAATTCTCCTGTCACATCATAACCATATAAGAGCAGATAACTCAGCAATAATGTGGAATGGTTAAACATTACCACATTGTGGCAGCCAAGCACCATCAAGATAAGAATGCATACTGTGTTTACCAGAAATTCCTGTGCCAATCCTCCGGCATTGGCCAAACGCGGTCCAAAAGTCAGAATAGCAAACATAATTGCCAACGTACCCATAGCATGCGATGTACGGATACCAAAATCAGCAAATCGAAATGCCATAACGCAAAGCAATACTACTACACCTACAATACTGTTATCGTTACCGAATATTTTACTGAATCCAATAACGACGACCATACAAAATACCATCGTTATAAAGATTTTAAATAAATAAATTGCGATATGCCGCATTTTTTCTTTTTTATCTGTACAACTTCGGATCAGTGCTTTTGATCCGGCCTGATTCAACTGCAATTCCTGATAGAATGTCATATATTCCAGCTCCTTTTTCATTATTTATCCGAAATCATTATCTATTTGTTTTCATATATCGGGGAGGAATTATAGCATCTTATTTGTAAGATGTCAAACAAGAAAATGTACTATAAAAAACAGGTAACGGAAATATTCCGTTACCTGTGTAAGATTTTCTGTTTGATCAGTCCTTTGATCTGACCCTTTCGATTACGCTTATATTGTCGACGCACTGCACTGGTATCCTTGATGCCAAATGTATTGCAAATATCTATGAGATCTTCATAATTTGCTTTTATGTGTTTCAGATTTTCAGACTTTGCCTTATGTCCCAGCGATGATGGATCCAGAATATAATAATAACAGCACTCGGATATACATCCGATAGTTTTTACATTCCGAAGATATGCCATATTAAATTGAATATCCTCTCCAAGCGACATATCCTCCGGGAATTTTTCTGTGATCAGCTCCCGGCGGTACATCTTGTTCCATGGTACATTCAAAAATTCTCTCTCATACAGTGGAATGAATACATCTTTGTAATGTGCTTTATCAAATACACCCACACAATTTTCCGGTATCTGGTTCTGCTGCACATGATCCGGATAACAGTAATAAAATCCGGAAACCACCCACTCTGCATGATCTTCTTCCATTCGGCGTACATGCGCTTCCACATAATCTGAAGTCACATAATCATCACTGTCCACAAACATGACATATCCTTCATTCACTTGCTCAATGCCCAGATTTCTCGCCCGTGAAACTCCTCCGTTTTTGGCATGAATCACCTGAACGCGTCCATCCTGTGCCGCATACGCATCACAGATTTCCGCTGTTGCATCTGAGGAACCATCATCTACCACGATCAGACGAATATCAGAATACGTCTGTCCTAAAAGAGAATCCAGACACCGTTTGATCGATTTTTCCGCATTGTAAGCAGGTATGATAATTGATACCATATTACTTCTTCTCCTTTTTCTCCCGAAACACAAACAACTTACTGATAATATAATTTAGTATAACAATCACAACCTGGGCTGCAACTTTTACCAGCACACTGTTTCCATGTAACAATGTAATAAACACAAACAATATTACCTCTTCTACTAATAAGGTAAACAAACGCCCACCAAAAAATTTGCAGATTTCCGCTGCCAGTTCATGCAATCTCAGACTCCGGGACTGAAATACCCAGATTTTATTTGTCACATATGCAAACAGAACCGCAAAAATCCATGAAATAATATTTGCAATCAGCTCATTTATCCCAAGCTTTACATTAAACCATGCATAGCTTCCGATGCTGACAACGGTTGTCAACCCGCCAAACAGCAGATAAAGCAGTACTTCTTTATGCTTCTGATAAAATGGTTCAAAAATACGCAGACCCGGAAGATGCATCAGCCGGTCAAATATATCTTTTTTATTTTCTTCCATTTTTCTCTCTGTTGCCTCTTCTTTCCAAATACTCTGCCCCTTTCTCACTAGGGCAAAATCCGCTTCAGTATCGGTATCTTCTGTGCCACAGCTGTAATACCCATGCAGATAGCTGCAATTAAAAACGCTGCTCCGATTCGAAAGCCAAAACCATAAATATCTGCTTTAAATACATTCATAATGAATTCCATAAAATACCAGTGCATCAGATAAACGCCAAACGTATAATTACTCAATGTTTTTATGATCCGCATTGCTTTGTCAGGAATCTTCTGTCCTATATTTTTGAAGAACAGAAAAATTGCCATAGAGTACAGGAAACACGGCAGATTCGTATATCCTTTATACAATGCAGAAATTTCTCCGGCACGGATCGAGCATACATAAGTTCCGATGATATGTGCCAGCAATCCTGCAATTCCTGCCAGGTAGACCATATATTGTTTCTTTTTAGAAAGTTCATAATGACTCAGTAAATATCCCGCACACAGATAATCCACATAGCCGGTTCCAACCGCAACGTAGATCTGAATGTTATAACTGATATCTGCAAGTCCAAAGACAAACGGCAATGCTGTATTAAAAAGCAGAGATACAATCACCAGATAAGTATAAACCTCTTTTCGCTTTTCCTCCGGAATGGCAGAAAGCACCGGGATACACATATAAAGTGCAAACAGTGCAATAAAAAACCAGTAAATACTAAGAATCTTGCAATTAAATACGAGATCGATAAATCGTTTTACTGTCATACCTTTCAGTGAAAGCTCTTCTTTGAAAGGAGACAACACCAGTAAACCGATCACACTCCATATCAGAAATGGAATAAGCGTCTTATTCGCACGTTTTTTAAAAAAAGTTTTTGTATCATAACGTTTCCGGTAATCCAGAAGCGTCACCCCCGGTATCATAAAGAAGATCGGTACTGCAAAATATAATGTACTTTCAATGACATTTGCACTGGCCCAATATGTTGATTCCGGTTCAAACAGCCAGAAACAGCCGTTTGTATGCAGCATAACAACTGCAACACAGGAAACCACACTCATGAAAGAGATATAACCCAGTTTATTATTTTCTTTTTGCATATTTCATAACCGCCTTTTTCCCTAAGCCCATAAAATATTTCATCGGAGCTGTCCAACAAAACATAATAACGATCATAAGATTTGGTACGACCAGACAGATCACTGCTTTTACCAACAATCCAAAAATTCCGGTAAAGCCAATCAGTGTAGTCACTTTATAAGTCACTCCTGCGCATAATACGGTAATAGCAGCATATAGTGTCTGCTTTGCATAATATCCCAGACGGGATTTATGAAAATGATGCTTATAAAGCACTCTTGCCTCTACCCAGAAAGATACACCGATCGTACTGATCACTGTTCCAACCAGTGTACCAACAACCCCAAAACGTATCGCCAGTGGTATGGAACAAGCCAGGTTTACTCCGGCTTCCACCAGAGATTTATATCTATCGTACCAGAAAATCCCGGCTGCATCACGGAAGGTCAGAACCGTTTTTCTGACACCGGTCAGATAAAATACCGCTACGATCACAGCAACCGTTGGCAATCCCATCTCATACCGGTTCCCCAGCCAGAGTTGAATAAATGGTTCAAACAGACAGAACAGGCAGACAGAGCAGAAACTGTAGATCCAGAAGTTGGCAAACAGTACATTTTTCAATACTGATTCATCATGCTCCGGATCATCGTTCGCCACCAGATTTCCGACACTGGCTGTCACAGAAGTAAATACCTGATTCAACAGGCTGTTCAATGCATTTGTAACCATTGTATAGTTAGAATACAGTCCACTCATGGACAGGCTGACAAACTTTGAAATAATCAGGTTGTCCGTAGATGTAACGATAACTGTTCCGATTTTATGAAGGAACATGGCTGACACATTTTTTGTCAGATCATGTACTCGGTCCTTTGCCAGCGGCTCCACTTCTTTTTCCCGCAGAAACGGGTACTGTCGGTCTGCAATCCGGCTGATGACGATATTTTCTGCTACGGTACAGACGATCATAACGACCAGATAGAACAGGAAGTTATGTGTGATCAGCAACACAACAATCTGAAGCACAGCTGTAAGAATCGTTTTCAGACTGGTTGTGATCGAAGAAATGTACTGCTTCTGATCGCACACCAGAATGGTTCGTTTGTAAGTATAAAAATAAGATGCCGCTGAGTTCACCACATACAAAATATAATAAACCGGAAGCAGCGGCATATTTTCCGGCATATCTTTGATAAAAAATGATAAAAACGGTGTCAGTGCAAGTCCCATAACCAGCACGACAATACCGATGATAAAATATGCTTTCTGATAAAACTTCATGTAGCTTTTCAGAAGTGGTACATCATTGTCATTTAACGGCCGGTACAGTGCATAGGACATCGCACTGCCGATTCCCAGTTCTGCCAGTGCCAGAAACTGCAGTACATTGGAAAACAGACCGTTTAAGCCCAGATACTCATCTGATAACAGCCCTACAAAAATAGATCTGTTCGCAAACTGCAGGATAATGATCACGATATAGGTCAGAATGGATATTTTTACATTTTTAATTGCTTTCGCAGTACGATTATTTTCCATATATTTTTATCCTTTTTGCTGCTCACCTTTTTTTACAAAATAAATCAGAAATCCCCATAATGTCCAGAACAGAACTGTTACCTGATTGTTTACATATAAAATTTCAGATACAAAGAGACTGGATACCAGCATTGCTGCGCAGGCACTGAACAGGAATGCACAAACCGGTTTATCTGCCTCCGGAATCGTCTTGTAATGCTTCAGCAGATACCATAATGAGGAAAGCATGATGCCAATAAACACAATGAAACCAATGATACCCTGGGATGCGATCAGATCCATAAACATATTATGGAATGCGTTGAATGTGGCAAAATCATTGGAGATCATATAACAATCCGGAAGATTTTCTTCTGCATAAGGAATAAAGTTACCGAAGGAAACTCCTACTACCGGACTGGTCTTTGTCATATCAACGGCATTTTTCCAGAGATCAAAACGACGGTTGCTGACATCGCCTTCTAACTCTTCTTTCCGGCCAAGTTTGACCATTTCATCCTTCTTCTCTTCATCTTTTTTATCTGGTTTTTTGTGTTCTTCCTGAAGTTTGGAAATCTGCGTAACTGTATAGTTGTAACCGACAACCACACCTTTGTTTACACCGAGCACAACGACCACTGCCACAACAGCAACAATGCATGCGCGGATGATTTTTTTCTTCTTATGTAAGGAATACATAAACCAGAACAGCAGCATGCAGACGCAGGTAGCTACCAGACCGGTTCTGGACGCAGAAAATATGATAAACATAGCCTGCAATGCTGCCGAAATGATCATCAGCACACGCAGCCAGGTCTTTTTCAGTTTCAGGAAGAAATAAATACCTGCTATCAGAGCAATAACCGACAGCACGGAACCATAGTTCGGATCTGTATGGATACCATACAGTCTGCCCCAGTAAGCCACACCGATCAGGAAGCTTCTTCCGTCATCCAGGATACAATAACCGCAGTAGTTTACAAACATCATGATCATACTGATCAGATTCATGACAGATGTGATTCCAATGATCAGAAACATGGAAATCCGAAACTCATTTCTTACTTTTTCTTCGTCTTTCTTCAGATCAAATGCATACAATAATCCAAACTGGAATGTCATCCACATAAAGATTTTTGCATTTTCAGTCACACCATAATGAATGTTAAACAGGCAGGATAAGCCAAATAATACCAGGAATAAAATATACAATATTACAAACGGATATCGGATATAATTTTTGATATGCACAAAACGATACAAAATGCATACTACTCCCAGTACAAGCACAATGACTGATGTCACGTTCAGGATTGCTTTGTCCACCAGCAATGTATTAAAAGCAAGCAAAATATGGATAATATAACAGTATTTAAATAAGCTTGTAATCTTCTCCATAGATTGATTCAGTTTCTCTTTCATTCTTTCACCTCATTTTTCTCCAGCACGGTTTTCACAATATAAATCGGACGATGCTTTCCCTGAATATATGTCTTTGCCAGATACTCGCCCAAAATTCCAAGCACCAACAGCTGTACGCCGCCAAGAAACAATACCAGTACAACGATCGTTGCATAACCCGGTACATCAATTCCGGTAATCAGCGTTTTTAAAATAATAAAAATCCCATAAATCACAGCGATTGCTGAAACAATAGAGCCAGAAAAAGTTGCCAGATGCAGCGGTTTTGTTGAAAAGGAAACAATTCCTTCCATAGCATAGCGCATCAACTTTGTAAAACTCCATTTTGTCGTTCCGGCAAAACGTTCTGCTGCCTCATACGGAATATATTCTGTCTCAAATCCAATCCAGGAAAACAGTCCTTTGGAAAAGCGGAAATACTCATCCATATCCAGCAATGCTTTCTGGACACTTGCACGAAAGGTTCGAAAATCACTGGCATTCTCCCGCAAATCTACATCGCTGAGCCGGTTCATTAAACTATAAAAATGATTTTTGCACCATTTCAGCAGTTTTCCCTCATGCCTCTGCTCCTGATATGCTGCAACTACATCAATATTTTCCTTTTCATCCAGAATCTGCATCATGTCCCGCACAATAGCCGGATCCTGCTGTAAATCTGCATCTATGATAGAAATATACTTGCCGGTTGCATAATGCAATCCGGCATAAATTGCAGATTCTTTTCCAAAATTTCTGGAAAAATGAACAACTGTTACATTATTATTTGCCTCATTTAATTTCTTCAGTTTCTGATACGTTCCATCTTTACTTCCGTCGTTTACAAACACAACTTCCATTTCCTGCGAAGCAAACACTTCCAGACAACGTTCATAAAAAGCCTGAACATTCTGCTCCTCATTATAACATGGAACGATCAACGATATTTCTGCCATGCATGTCTCCCGTCATTTCTTACTTCTTGTCTATACTTCCAGAGTCTTGATCGGTCTTGCCGGGCAGCCACCTACAAGGGTATGGGCCGGTACATCTTTCGTCACAATGCTTCCGGCAGCGACAATCGCTCCATCGCCAATCGTAACGCCTTTTAGGATTACAGCATTCGCACCAATCCAGACTTTTTCTCCAATATGGATCGGAGCTTTCACAAAACCACCATTTTTCATATCATGATCATGATCTACCATAACTACATTATTTGCGATCACACATCCTGATCCTATGCTGATCTCATCCATACAGGTGATACTCACATTCTGGTTCAGGAATACGTGGTCAGCCACTTTGAGTTTTCCAGACATTGCACCCAGATAACAGAACCGTTTTGATTCAAACTCATCACCGATCGTAATCTCAGCACCGGAAGCAGCTACAAATTTTGTTTTTGTTCCTACCAGAATATGATTTCCAAATCTGACCCGGCTGCCAAAAATCATCCGTACCGGACAAAGCTTCAGCATCGCCAGCAAATACTTTAATTTTCTCATTCTTCTGACACTCCTCTGAATGCGGTTCCTTCCTATAATCCAAAAATTGCCGCAATCTGTTTTTTCTGTTCTTCTATATCAAAACAATAACCGGTTGCCGTCGGTTTCCAGTTCTCTCTGTCATAGTTACTTTCTTTCTGTATACGCTCCGCCCACTTTGCTGCGGAATCATGAATAGACAGAAAGATGCATCTGTCACTCAACGCAGTTTCACCGGAAATCGTATCACTCAGCAAAACTTTCAAGCCGGACATCTGCGCCTCAATAGCCACAATCGGAAGTCCCTCAAATCTGGATGGAAGTACAAAAAGATCCATAGCCTGTGTCAGCTCATTAACATCAGATCTTACCCCCAGAAAATGCAGGTTTTCTCCCAGATTTTTTTCTTTGGCCAACGCATGCAGATGTTCTGTCTCATCGCCGGTTCCAATCATCCATACAACACTGTCTGGATTTATCTTCTTTAATTCTTCTGCAATTTCAATAACAAATTCCGGATTTTTCTGATAGCCATGGAACCCGATCTGTCCTACAACAAGTTTATCCGAAACACCAAGTTCTTTTCTCTTCTGCTTGCGAATTTCCGGATCAAATCCAAATTTTCCCACATCTACTGCATTATTGATCACATGAAAGTTCTTTCCACGAACTACAGACTCCGGGAATAACCATTCTCCGGCTTTTTCAGAACATGCATAGAAATCCGTCGCACAGCGCTTTAAAACAAAATGTTTCATCACGTTATGACAGAACACACGGATTTTTCGCTTTGTATCATTTCTTTCATTCACACCAGAACTGTGGCTGTGTACCGCCACACACGGTACATGCTCTTTGTGCGCCGCCATGGCTCCGATACAGTTAAATGCCTCTGAAATATTAAAATAAGCTACATCGTATTTTCCCTGACGGATAATTTCCCGTGTCCGTTTTAACTGATCGCCGGGATGCTTGAGATTTGGGATCTCAAAAAGTCCCACTCCCTGCTCCTGAAGCATTTTCAGCAGATCCGGATCCATTTTATTTGTCAGGCAATCTATTTTTACATCCTGGTCTCTGATCTGACGGATGACATTCAGCAGATATTTGTCAATTCCGCTGCTTTTTCCATCGATCAGATAACCTATGAGAATTTTCTTCATTACTGTCTCCTGCTATTTCTTCAACGCTTTCCAGGCCATACGGTAAACCGGATAACCCATGGACAACATACGTATCGCCATCTTGTCCCGTTTCGGAGCGTACTCATCCATCATAATTTCCCGTTTATGCGCCTTGATAAACGAAATGATCTCGTCACGCTCTTTCTTATATCCATCTACATCCAGCATTTGATTCAATGTGCTGAAGCGTGCATAAACACGTCTGCGCAGAATTGCCTGTGCCAGTTCCGGATATACTTTTGCCACATCCTCTGCCATCTTATCTGTCATTTCCAGCAGATCCAGTTTGTGCGGATTGAATTTACCACTGACAATGGAATTCTGGCGCTGCATATAAAAATACTGGCTCTGATATCCGCAGGCAATCTTGCCGCTTGCAAGGAAAAACCGGTAAGTCGTTCCGATATCTTCGAATAATTTTCCCTTCGGATACAGAATTTCCCGGGCCATATCCGTGCGATACAATTTCGCCCAGGCAGAAGTATCGATCACGTCATGATAAAGCATGCGGCGCAGACACTCTTTTGCATCCAGCATCTCATCTGTTCCGTCACCATAAGGAATTTTCTTGCCATCTTCAAAGACAACGGTGTGGGTACACAATGACATATCACAGCCATATTTTTCAATCAGGCTGTACAGATATTCCACATAAGTATCTGTCACAACATCATCGGAATCCACAAACGTAATGTATTCTCCCGTTGCAATCTGCGTCCCTGCATTGCGGGCATCGGACAGACCTCCGTTCTCCTTGTGAAGCACACGGATTCTCTCATCAGTCTTCGCCAGTTCATCACATAAAGCCGGACAGCCATCCGGTGAACCATCGTCCACCAGAATGATCTCCAGATTCTGATATGTCTGTCCTGTCATTGCTTTTACACAGGTTTCCAGGTATTTTTCCACATTGTAAATTGGAAGTACTACACTGATCTTTGGTTTCATAATTCTGCTCCTGCACAATTTAATGCTGCTTCGATGGTATCGTCCATATCATAATATTTGTACATACCAAGGCGGCCGCCAAAAATTACATTGCCTTCTTTGGCTGCCAGCTGCGCATATTTATCATAAAGTTTTAAATTCTTTTCATCGTTCATCGGATAATAAGGTTCATCCCCTTTACTCCATGTCTTTGGATACTCTCTGGTGATAACCGTATCCGGCTGTGTACCATAAGTAAAATGTTTGTGTTCAATGATTCTTGTAAATGGCACTTCGTACTCTGTGTAGTTTACAACCGCATTTCCCTGATAGTTTTCCTCTCCTTCGATGACTTCTGTCTCGAATTTCAGGGAACGGTACTCCAGTTCGCCATAACAGTAATCATAATATTCATCGATCATACCTGTATAAACGATCTTATCAGCCTGCTCCATCCAGGACTCTCTGTTCTCCAGGAAATCCTCTCCCAGTCTGACTTCTACGCCATCCAGCATACGCTCGATCATTTTTGTGTAGCCTTCTACCGGAATTCCCTGATAATCATCGTTAAAATAATTATTATCATACGTAAAACGGACCGGCAAACGTTTGATGATAAAAGCAGGAAGCTCAGTTGCACGTTTTCCCCATTGCTTCTCTGTATATCCTTTTACCAGCTTCGTGTATACATCCGGTCCGATCAGGCTGATAGCCTGCTCTTCGAGATTCTGCGGGTTTTCTACATGATAAGCCGCTTTCTGCTCCTCGATTTTTTCCTGTGCCTGTTTCGGAGTAACTACCCCCCACAGTTTATTAAAAGTATTCATATTGAATGGCATATTATAGATCTCGCCTTTGTAATTTGCTACCGGTGAATTGGTATAACGGTTAAATTTGGCAAACTGATTGACATAATTCCATACTGTCTCATTGGATGTATGAAAAATGTGCGCACCATACTGATGCACATCAATATCCTTTACTTTATCCGTATAAATATTTCCTGCAACGTGATTTCGTTTGTCAATTACCAGACAGCTTTTTCCAGCTTTTTTGGCTTCCTGTGCAAAAACTGCACCAAACAGTCCTGCTCCTACGATCAGATAATCATACTTTTTCATAGAATACCTCCTTCAGGTCAGATGCACACCGGGAACTTTCTTCTTGAAAGTGCTTCCCGGCATACATCACACATTGTTTCTAATTTCTGTATTTTCCGGCCTATTCTGCTCCTTCTTTTGCAAAAACAACCTTAAATGTCTTCAAAATAATTTTCAGGTCAAGCTTTAAGCTCCAGTTTTCAATATAATAAGCATCCAGACGCACAATTTCCTCAAAGTCTGTGATTTCACTTCGTCCGCTTACCTGCCACATTCCGGTCAAACCAGGTTTCATACTCAGACGCACTTTGTGGTGCAGATCATATTCAGCTACCTCATCCACTGTCGGCGGACGAGTTCCTACAAGACTCATATCTCCCTTGAGAATATTATAAAACTGCGGCAATTCATCAATACTCAGCGAACGGATGATATTACCGATTCCCTTGCCTGGTCCTTTTTCACTGCCGATAATACGCGGGTCATTGTCCATTTTGAACATATTACCCTTCATCTTATTCTGGGCCATCAATTCTTTTTTACGTTCTTCTGCATCCATGTACATGGAGCGGAATTTATACATTTTGAAGCGACGACCATTTTTACCTACACGCTCCTGGCAATAGAAAATCGGTCCCGGTGATGCCTTATAGATCAGGGGTGCTACAAAAATAAAAGCAACTCCTGTAATGGCGCACCCTACCAGACCGGCAGCAATATCTGTCAGTCTCTTTAATCCCATCGGTATACTGCTTGCAGTATTGATACTTGTGGTCATACAGGTGTATCCGCCAATTCGCTCGATGGTACGGTTCGGCAATGCGTCATCCGTATAATCCAGAGCAATATGCACAACCACACCCATCTGAAGTAAGGTCCATGTCAGCTCATCTACTTCCTTATCATCCTGAGGAAGCTTTATCATAACCTCATCCACGACATTTTTCTGAATATAGGACAACAGATTGTCCTTATTGCATACAACCGGAATTCCTTCAACCTTCCCGTTTTCAAGATTTCGGTCCATGATAGCCAGACCCGCCAGATTAAATCCGTTATACATACGGTTAGAGAACTGACGCACCATCTCTGTCGCATATTCTTCTGTACTGATAACCAGGAAATTCGGCTGATTTTTGCCCTTCCATACGATTCTGCGGACATTCAGTTTCCACAGTAATCTTCCTACCAGCATAAATATGACAGTAAATCCAAAGGACGTCAGAAATACCTGTCTGGAAAACCAGAAGGCCTGCTTCGTCACATACAAATATGCCATGACAAGAACCCACATCACAACATTATGAACAAAAACGGACTCTATCTCACGTGCCAAACTTCGTTTCAAAATATTTTTGTATGTTCCCCGCAGCAATACATAACAAAGATCAATAATGATCAACAAAATATTTACGTGTGCATACAGACTGGTCTCGCGGTAAATCTGCATCGTCTGATGGCGGAAAAAATATGCAGCCAGATACGCCATCTGGATACAGATCAGATCAATGATCATAAAATCGATATGTTTCCACCATCCGTATTTTTTCTTTTGATTCATAGCATCCCTCGTCTTAGTTTCAAATGTCTGTCTCTTATTTTGTAGCTAACCGGTTCAATCCACTGAAGAACGCGCGGATTGTTGCTTTTGTAATATTGGAGCTGTCACCTGCACCGAACAGTACTTTTCCTGTACGATTATCTTTCATCTCGATATAAGCAGCAGCTCGTGCATGAGAACCGGATCCCAGTGCATGTTCGGAATAGTTCATGACAGAGATATCCAGATTAAATTCTTTGTTGATAGCTGTCTTGACAGCATCCAGTGGTCCATTACCTTTTGCATCAATATGATACGGTGCTTTCTTATATGCGAAATCAATGGTTGCCACACAGTCTTTGTCATTGACATCTTCCACACGGATCTTCTTGAACTCAAATGGATCATCCAGTGCGATATATTCGTGCTTGAATGCTTCAAAAATCTGCTCCGGTGCAATCTCTCCACCTTTTTTCTCTGACATTGTCTGAATAACATCAGCAAACTCTTTGTGCATTTCCTTCGGGAGCTTATAGCCATACATAGATTCCATAACAAAGGCTACGCCGCCTTTTCCAGACTGACTGTTAATACGAACCACAGGCTCATACTCTCTGCCGATATCTGCCGGATCGATTGGAAGATATGGAACCTCCCAGATGCCTGTGTTGCGCTCATGCAGCGCATGCACACCTTTGTTGATGGCATCCTGATGGGAACCGGAAAATGCAGTAAATACAAGTTTTCCTGCATACGGATGTCTCATGTCGATGTCCATCTTGCAGCATCTCTCATATACTTCAATAATCTCTTTGATATTCTCGATATTCAATTCCGGATTGATTCCCTGAGAAAACATATTGTATGCCACATTCAGCAAATCAATATTACCGGTACGCTCTCCGTTTCCAAATAAAGTACCCTCCACACGGTCAGCTCCTGCCAGAAGACTCAGCTCTGTGGCAGCAATACCTGTTCCACGGTCATTGTGCGGATGTACACTTAAAATAATAGAATCTCTGTTTTTGAAATGTTTATGCATCCATTCAATCTGATCCGCATACACATTCGGTGTATTCATCTCAACAGTAGCCGGGAGATTGAAAATAATTTTATTTTCCGGTGTCGGCTGCCAGATATCCTGTACTGCACTACAAATATCCAGCGCATACTCTACTTCTGTACCTGTAAAACTCTCCGGAGAATACTCAAGCTGAATATTTCCGGCAAATTTAGTGGCACGCTCTTTTACCATTTTGGTTCCTTCGATAGCAATCTGCTTAATGGCTTCTTTATCTTTATGAAAAACCACATCACGCTGAAGTACGGAGGTCGAATTATAAATATGAACGATTACATTCTTGATTCCCTGGATCGCCTCAAAAGTGCGATCGATCAAATGCTCTCTGCACTGTGTCAAAACCTGCACCTGAACATCGTCAGGAATCATATTCTCATCTACCAATTTTCGTAAAAAATCATACTCAATCTGAGATGCTGCCGGAAAACCAATCTCAATCTGCTTAAAACCGAGCTTTAATAACAGCTGGAACATCTCCATTTTTTCTTCTACATTCATCGGATCGATCAGAGCCTGATTGCCATCACGCAGATCCACACTACACCAGATCGGTGCATGCTCAATCTCTTTATCCGGCCATTCACGCTCCGGGTAATGTAATACTGGCACTCTTTTGTATTTTCCATAATTTAACATGTCAATCTCTCCCATTGTCTTACTTCTTTTATGCATGTTGCAGTACATTCCGCGTATCACTTTTCTTAAAAAAGGGCGTAAAATGCCTGTAATTACTATTTCTTGCTAAATATACATATTATATCATCTAACTCAACCTTGCAAGATGATTTTTCTGAATAATTCATGAAGTTTTCTTAAACTGAAGTGAAAAGTTTATTTCCACTTTGAAGTTTTCTTAACAGTTCACGAAGTAAAGCGGACATTCGCAATCCGCTTTCGCTACTTGCTCATGAACGCAGTCGCTTTGTGACCTGTCAGTGGGAGCTTTTATTTCCCGGTAAATAAAAAAGCCATTCAGGTTTCTTTTCACCTAAACAGCTGTAAAGCGGATATTCACAATCCGTTTTCACTACTTACTCAGCATCTATGATAGCATATACTAACTCAAGTGTCAATATGTATTAAGTTCAATACAATCGTGAAAAAGTGCCCTTATTGATTGTTTTGTATCAGAGAAGGCTTGCAATTTTCGATTTTTTATATTATTATGGGAAAAAGCTTATGAGAGCTTGACGAACAAGTATTTTTTAAGGAGGAAAAAATTATGGCATACGTAATTAACGATTCTTGTGTAATGTGTGGCGCATGTGCTGGTGGATGTCCAGTAGGTGCTATTTCTGAGGGAGATGCTAAATACGTTATCGACGCTGACGCTTGCATCGATTGCGGCGCTTGCGCAGGTACATGTCCTACAGGTGCTATCGCAGAGGCTTAATTTTAAGTCCTTATTAGCACATAGTGAAATTAAGAATGTTAAAGGAGCTGTTGCTTATGCAACAGCTCCTTTTTTTTACAAATGTATGATAACACGCTTTCTAATCTTTTATACTTTACAATTCTTCTGCCTTATATGTCGTATAACCTTCGTAATAATAGCTGTGATCAATGTCTTTCATAAAGATCTCACGGCTCTCGCTATCTGTAAGTCACTACTACCATACTCTGTCCTGGCAGTGTTACACTTCCCTTAATCTGAATTTCCTGTTCTGTCACTACAGATTTCTCCGGTAATCCTTCTGGTCTCTCACCGGTTCCCTGCAGTGTCCACTGCTTTCCAGCCGCATTTATCGCAAATCCTTCTGCATCTTCCAGCGTCAGATCATAATTCTGATTTGTTGTATTTACCGCTTTCACAATCATAGTTTCTTCTTCATCCATGGAAACAGACACATAAATTCCTTTTTTCCGCAGTTCCACATCCTGATCATGCAATAATACCGTATAGCTACCTCTATGATTTGCAAACAACTTCTGCACATAATAATTTGGTGTCAGATACACCTTGCTGTCATCAAACCATATCATATCCGGTTTCCACTGACTATGTCCGATCCTGTTAAACAATGGTGCATACGAAGCAAGTTTCACCACATCCGCATTTTTCTCAATACCGGTCAGCAGTGCTGCTTCAGCAAGGGCACTCTCCATGGAATTTTCCCGTTTTTCCGTATGTGCCGCGTATTCTCCTGCAAAAACAGCCACATCCCGTGGATAGTCATCGTACATGGCCACATGGTCGTACAGCCACTGCGAGCTTACATAATAATGTTCATCCACTGCATAACTGAACTCCGGATTTTCCTTTGCCTTTTCCCGGTAATAGTTCCATGCATCCTCGGTGATAGA
>CAKREL010000004.1 GCA_934317205.1 uncultured Eubacterium sp. | reverse complement strand
AGATGAATGATATCTTTGGCGATCACATAAGCCGGTGCCGCTTTTGCGCCAAAAATCACCGTGATCGGAGTCTTTGGTAATTTTCCGCTTTTTATTTCCAGATATTTATAAATCACATACAATGCGTTCATCTGCTGTCGTTTATACTCATGAAGCCGTTTGATCTGAATGTCAAACACAGAATCTTCATTCAGTTCTATGCCCTGTGTCCGTTTCAGATACTCTGCCAGTTGATGTTTGTTTTCCTTTTTTATCTGCAAAAGATTCTGCAGTGACTCTTCATCCTCTACAAATTTCTCCAGCTTGTTTAACTCTGCTGCATCTTTTTTGTATCCATCACCAATCCACTCCGTGATCTGATCTGCAAGCAGCGGATTGCAATGAAGCAGCCAGCGGCGAAACGTAATTCCGTTTGTCTTGTTGTTAAATTTCTCCGGATAAAGCTGATAAAAATTATGAAGTTCTGTCTCTTTCAGGATTTCTGTATGTAAAGCTGCAACGCCATTTACGCTGAATCCGTAATGAATATCGATGTGTGCCATATGAACCACGTCGTTACGGTCAATGACAGCCACACTTTCATCCTGATATTTCCGCCGTACTTTATCATCTAAAATTTCAATAATTGGCACCAGCTGTGGTACGATTTCCTGCAGATAATGCAGTGGCCATTTTTCCAGTGCTTCCGCCAAAATGGTATGATTGGTATATGCACAGGTGCGGCTTACCACATCAATTGCATCATCCACAGAAAGTCCCCGGGCAATTAATAAACGGATCAGCTCCGGGATGATCATCGTCGGATGTGTATCATTGATCTGGATGACTGCATAATCCGGCAAATCATAAAGGTTACATCCCCGCGCTTCACATTCTTTCAAAATCAGCTGTGCGCCATTACTTACCATAAAATACTGCTGATAAATACGAAGCTTGCGACCATCTTCATCACTGTCATCCGGATAAAGGAATAATGTCAGATTTTTGGCAATTTCTTTTTTATCAAAAGAAATCCCATCCTCTACAATGCTCTCATCCACAGAATCTATATCAAAAAGTTGTAATTTATTGGTACGGTTACCATATCCGGTTACCAGAATTTCGTACATGACAGACTGTAATGTCATATTTCCAAAAGACACCGGAAAACTGACATCCGTACGTTTTAACCAGCCACTTCGATCCATCCACGGATTTTTTGTTTCTTTCTGCATATGATCCGCAAATTTCTGTTGAAATAATCCAAGATGATAATTCAGTCCAATACCGGCTCCATTGTAACCAAGTGTTGCAATCGAATCCAAAAAACAGGCTGCCAGTCGGCCAAGCCCTCCGTTTCCAAGAGATGGCTCTGCCTCGATTTCCTCAATTTCACAGATATCTTTTCCATTTGCAGCAAGCATTTTGCGGACATCCTCATATATTCCGAGATTGATCATATTATTAGACAAAAGTTTTCCGATCAAAAACTCTGCAGATACATAATATACTTTCTTTTTCCCTGCATTAGATTCCTTCTGCTCTGCCATATCCTGCACAACAGCCATCAGTGCCTGGTAAATCTCCTGATTACTGCTTTCTGAAATTGCTTTTCCTAATTTTTCCGATACTAACATTTCCAGCTTCATAATAAATTCCTTCCCGACCTTATAGTCTATGCTCTCAAAAGAATCTGATACGCAGGAACCGTTTGATTCATTGTATCATACTTTTTCCTGTTCGTGTGTTTCTGCTTATATTTTATACGGCATTGTTATTTTTTTCTTGCAGCATAATATCCTTTTATAGTACAATTCTATCAAAAACAGAAAGGAGTCCAGCATGAAACAGCCAAAACCAGAACAATACCACGAAAAAAAACGTCATACGGAAGATCAATTTCCTTATAACACTTATCTGTGCACTATACCGGATGATTTTACAGAAGTACCCGTTCACTGGCATGAAGAAGCAGAACTTATCGTCATTCAGAAGGGATCTGGCACAGTTCTTGTAGACCTGACGCACTATCACGTCACAGCCGGAGATATTATTATTGTTCTTCCGGAACACCTGCATGCCATCAGGGAAATTTCTGGTCAGAAAATGGAATATGAAAATATCATTTTTCGCCCGGAATTACTTTCTTCCGATAACCATGACGTCTGTTTTGAAAAATTTCTGTATCCATTGTTCTCAGGGCAAATTCAGACAGTCGTCCACATTCACCCACGTCTGTCCTACTATCCGAAAATTCATGATCTGATCCAGACAATGGATCAATTATGCAGTAAAAAACCTGGCGGATATCAACTAGCGCTCAAAGGCTCTCTGTTTCTTTTCATGTTCCAGCTTCTTTCTCTGGACGATAAAAAAGAATTATCCAACATACAGCAACGCTCACTGGACAAGTTGAAATTCATCATCACTTTCACGAATGAACACCTGGAAGAATCTATTTCCATTCGCCAGATTGCCTCTGCCTGCTATTTCAGTGAATCACACTTCATGAAATTTTTTAAGACACATATGGGCGTCAGCTATATCCATTATCTGAATGATGTCCGACTGGCACATGCCAGAAATCTGCTGGTTTCAACAAATCTGTCCATTCTGGAAATCGCACAGAAATCCGGTTTTGAAAATGCTTCTTATTTCAATCGGAAGTTCAAAGACAAATATGGCATTACTCCACGCCAGGCAAGATAAAAAAACGCCGGATATTTTTATCAAATATCCGACGTTTTTCACGCGTTTTATGTAACTGTTTTTAATATTACAGATATTTTTTTAATACGTCAACTTTATCAGTTGCTTCCCAAGGAAGATCTACGTCTGTACGTCCGAAATGTCCATAAGCAGCTGTTGCTTTGTAGATCGGTCTTCTTAAATCAAGCATTTTGATGATTCCAGCCGGACGAAGATCAAAGTTCTCACGAACGATCTCAACCAGTTTCTCATCAGAAAGTTTGCCTGTTCCGAATGTATCTACCATGATAGAAGTCGGCTGTGCTACACCGATTGCATAAGAAAGCTGGATCTCGCATTTGTCAGCCAGACCTGCTGCAACGATGTTCTTTGCAACGTAACGTGCTGCATAAGCTGCAGAACGGTCTACTTTTGTGCAGTCTTTTCCGGAGAAAGCTCCACCGCCGTGACGAGCCATTCCACCGTAAGTATCAACGATGATCTTACGTCCTGTCAGACCTGCATCACCGTGAGGTCCACCGATTACGAAACGTCCTGTCGGGTTGATGAAGAATTTTGTCTCATCATCGATCAGCTCTGCCGGAAGGATCGGATCGAATACATATTTTTTGATATCCTCATGGATCTGCTCCTGAGTAACATCATCGTCATGCTGTGTAGAAAGAACTACAGCCTCTAATCTCTTAGGAGTACCATTCTCATCATACTCTACAGAAACCTGAGTTTTTCCGTCTGGTCTTAAGTAGCTTAATGTACCATCTTTACGAACTTTTGTAAGTTGAAGAGCCATTTTGTGAGCAAGAGAAATTGGATATGGCATTAATTCCGGTGTCTCATTTGTAGCATAACCAAACATCATACCCTGATCACCGGCACCTGTATCAAGATCATCTGTCAGCGCACCCTCTTTTGCCTCAAGTGCTTTATCAACACCCATAGCGATATCAGCAGACTGCTGATCAAGAGCAACCATAACTGCGCATGTATTTCCATCAAAACCTGTCTTTGCATCATCGTAACCAATCTCGTTTACAGTCTGACGAACGATAGACGGGATATCAAGCTGTGCTTTTGTAGTGATCTCACCTGTTACTAATACGAAACCTGTACAAGCAGCTGTCTCGCATGCAACACGGCTCATCGGATCCTGTGCCATGCAGGCATCCAGAATTGCATCAGATACGGCATCGCAGACTTTATCCGGATGTCCCTCTGTAACTGACTCAGAAGTAAATAATAATTTTTCCATAATTATCCTCCGTTCTTTTCTCTCATTCTAATCTAAATTGAAACATGTGAACTCCCATTGTTCACGTTATTGCAGTCATACTTTATGTATCATACATTCCATAGTACTAAAAGTCAACCAACAAATTTCCCTGAAAATGTTGAACAAATAACAAAAAAGGCAAAAAATGCGGGCAGATTTGTTGCTTCTGCCCGCTTCCTGTTAAAAATTTATCGATAGGTGTTCTAAGTCTGATTTCCTTAGAGTTTCAATCTGAATTTCTGAATTTCTTTCTCAGAACTTACCTTCTGCATCATACCACCGATACCTCTGAACTTTTCATCAAAAGCTTCATATCCGCGCTCGATGTAGTAAATGTCATCCACAATACTAATACCGTCTGCTGCCAGTCCGGCAATCACCAGTGCCGCACCTGCACGAAGATCCGGTGCGCTGACTCTCGCGCCGGTATAACGTTCCACACCATTAATGATAGCGATATTGCCCTCAACCTTGATGTTGGCTCCCATCTTCTCAAGCTCATCGACATATTTGAAACGATTTTCGAAAATACTCTCCGTGATCGTACTTGTTCCTTCTGCAAGAGCAAGCACAACACCCATCTGTGGCTGCATATCTGTCGGGAATCCCGGATACGGTAATGTGGTCACCTGTGTATGACGCAATGGTTTATTTGCAATAACACGAACTGCATCATCAAATTCCTGAATTTCACATCCAACCTCGATCAACTTCGCACTGGTAGCCTCCAGATGCTTTGGAATAACATTTTTTACAGTTACGTCACCATGTGTCGCAGCTGCTGCAAACATAAATGTACCTGCCTCAATCTGATCCGGAATAATGGAATACTCCGTCTTGTGCAGTTTTTCTACACCGGAAATACGGATCACGTCCGTTCCGGCGCCACGGATATTTGCTCCCATACGGTTCAGGAAGTTTGCCACATCAACGACATGCGGCTCTTTGGCTGCATTCTCAATGGTGGTCTTACCCTCTGCCATGGCTGCTGCCATCATAATGTTGATAGTAGCACCTACGGAAACCTTATCCATGTAAATATGTGTACCACAAAGACGCTCTGCCTTTGCAGCTACGAGACCGTGGTGAATGTCGATTTCTGCACCCATGGCACGGAAACCTTTCAAATGCAGGTCGATCGGTCTGCTTCCAATATCACAGCCCCCCGGTAATGCAACCTCTGCATCTTTATATTTTCCAAGTAATGCTCCTAACAGATAGTAGGATGCACGTATTTTTCTAATATACTCATTATCCACGCTTGTATCGTGAATGGTTGAGCCATTGATCTTGACCGTATGAACATCTAAACGCTCAACTGTTGCACCAATGTTTTCAATGGCCTGAAGCATAACATTGATATCACGGACATTTGGTAAATTATCTATTGTAACGGTCTCATCCGTCATAACTGCCGCAGCTAAAATTGCCAGCGCTGCATTTTTTGCGCCGCCAATTTCTACTTCACCGACTAACGGCCTCCCACCTTTAATTACATATTGATCCATCTTGCACCTCTATGTTTCTATATTTAAACATGCTATTATAACTATATCTCAAAAAATTTGTCAAGAATTTTTTTCACTTGCACTCATTATATCATGAACAAAACCAGTTCATGATCGACATTCGCCGCTCGCCAATCATGCAAGCATGTTGGCTCACTTGCGCTCATTATATCATACCCTTTGTCTATAGAAAAGAAACTTTGCTTTATATTATTCAACTTTTCCCATTTCGGTTCCATCAAATGCTTTTAATGCCTGCAGAACTGCATCCAGCGTCTGCTCCACATTTAATTTATATTCATCGACAATCACATCTGCATATTTTTCATAAAGGATCACACGTTCTTTGTATAATCCTGCCAGAGTCTGTCCTGGTTTCAATACTACGCCACGACCTTTGATATTGCGCAGGCGACGCTCCAATGGTTTCAGATTCTGCTTTAAATATACAACAATTCCGATGGAACGCAAATGCTCCATCGCTTCTTTTCCATATACTACGCTTCCACCGGTAGCAATCACACTGTGGCGGGTATTGATCTGGCTGTTTACACGGTTCTCCACTTCGATAAAACCGTCTGTGCCTTTCTCAGCAATGATCTCATGCAGTAACTTTCCCTCTGATTTCTGGATCAGCAGGTCGGCGTCCACAAATTCATATCCTAATACTTTTGCCAGAACTACGCCGATGGTACTTTTGCCAACTCCCGGCATTCCTATCAACACGATGTTTTCTCTTTTCATCTCTCAACTAATCCTATATTCTGTCATATGGCAGGAACAAAGCGGACCGCATCGCCCGCTTTTCCCTTTTTATCTCATTTTTTATTCTGTCGCTGCACTGCTGTCACTGTTGTCTGAAGTGGACGGTGCAGTAAATAAGTTGTCAAATTTTACTTTTGCCCATTCTTTCTCATCGACATTGATTGTAACAGCTTCTTTATAGCCTTCTGTCACAGTCTGATAAACCTCATCCTGCCGGTCACTGATAATGCTCTCTTTCTTCTTTGCAGTAGCTTCCGCATCATACTCACTGTCAAGGCGGATGATGTAATAGCAGTCTGTTCCTTCAATAAGCCCGGACACATCGCCGGCTTTCATCTCATTTGCTGCTGAAATAACTGCATCACAGAAGCCACCATCGGACTCACTCTTCTCATCACTACCAAAAGAATAAGTCTGTACGGTATAACCATATTCCGTTGCGGTACCATCAAAATCTGTCTGCGCTTTTTCTGCTGCATCAGTAGCATCCTTCTTTACAACGGTCACCTGATCTGCTGTATAAGTCTGCTGATTACCACTGTCATCAGTATAAGTAGTCAGACTGATTTTTACATAACTGAACGTTTTCTGCGCAGCTTCCTCATCAGATACATTCGTATCTGCTGTTGCAGCAATGGCCGCATGCATTCTCTTCTCTACAGTCTGCAGATAGAGATACCGCTCTACATACTCTTGTGTAGCGCCGATTTCTTTGATGGCTGACTTTGAATTATCAGACATGAACTGTTCCGCTGCAGCCTTAATAGCTGCTTTATCATCATCCGTGATCTCCACACCATAATCTGACATATGCTGTTCCAGCAAGCACTGTGTCTCAATCGTTTCCAGCACATTTTCTTTCACGGATTCCTGCATGTTTTTGCCATCCTTCGCATAGGATTCATTGGTCCAATAATCTTCGCCATAATATGCTGTAAAAATATTATCATAATTCGCCTGCTGAATACGTGCCGCAAAATTTGCATAGCCCATGCTCACTTCGATCGGATCTGCGGAATCGCTCTCCATCGTGATCACATTGGCCTCTTTCTTGATTCCACATCCACCAAGTGTCATAGAACTTATCATTGCACTCATTAAAATAATTGCTGCAATTTTTTTTAATTTCATGGTTTCCTCCATCTATCATCATCCGTGTATACAAAAAGGGTATTTTACACGCATCATAAATTTTTATAAAAATATGTCTCTCACTATCTATTGCTTATAAAGATGAGATTATAGAAGTGGGAGTCTCAATTCCGACTGAGATAAAACAAATCGGACATTTTCATTCCGCTTTCGCTACTAGCTCATATTTGAGTATACCGTAGTTTTACAGGCACTGCAAGACTGTTTTACATTAGAAATGTATGATTTCATGGTATTTGTTACAGTTCTGACGAATGAACTGGAACCAGTATTTCCCGACAGTCATCCAATACTGTCTGGATCACCGTCAGCATATCCGGGCTGTTTTTCTGTTTTCGGTAATACAGACACGGTTGTTTTTTATCCGGGCTAAACGACAGCAGTGGTTTATTTTTATCCAGCAGTAATGGAAGATTTGCAACGTTCAGCTTCGCCCGTTCAAACATACGGAATGTAATACCAACCGCATCTTCCTTAATTTCCACCAGATAAACCTGGTGTGCATCGGCCTTGATTTTTGCCACTGTCAGAAGGTTTTGTACCGGACGAGGTGGCTCACCGAAACGGTCAATCAGTTCATCCAGCATCTCATCCTTTTCTTCTTCATTTTCGATTGCGGCTATTCGCTTGTAAATGTCCAGTTTCTGATATTCATTGGCAATGTAGCTATTTGGGATATAAGCATCCAGTTCGATATCAATCGATGTATCGAAAGATTCTTCCACAACTTCTCCTTTTGCACTTTTTACCGCTTCGTTCAGCATTTTGCAGTACAGATCATATCCGACGGCTTCCATATGACCATGTTGCTGCTCACCCAGCAGATTTCCGGCGCCCCGGATTTCCAGATCTTTCATGGCGATTTTAAAGCCGCTTCCAAGATCTGAAAATTCCCGTATCGCAGAGAGACGTTTTTCCGCTACTTCTTTGAGCATTTTATTTCTGCGATACATCAAAAAAGCATATGCCGTCCGATTGGAACGCCCGATACGTCCACGCAGCTGATACAACTGGGAAAGTCCCAGATTATCTGCATCATGGATGATCATGGTATTGACATTTCCAATATCCAATCCAGTCTCTATAATCGTTGTGGATACAAGCACGTCCACCTCTCCGTTAATGAACCCATACATAACCCGCTCCAGTTCTCGCTCACTCATCTGTCCGTGAGCATAAGCTACTTCTGCATCCGGAACAAGCTCTGAAATCTTTGCTGCCACATCCGCAATCTGGTTAACACGATTGTATACATAATACACCTGACCATCCCTGGCCATCTCCCGCTCGATTGCTTCACGAATCATCTCTTCATCGTATTCCATAACATATGTCTGAATTGGCATACGATCATGTGGCGGTTCCTCCAGCACACTCATATCCCTGATTCCGATCAAGCTCATGTGCAGAGTTCTTGGAATCGGTGTCGCCGTCAATGTAAGCACATCGACATCTTTTTTCATCTGCTTGATTTTTTCCTTGTGTGTTACACCAAAACGCTGCTCCTCGTCGATGATCAAAAGTCCCAGATCCTTGCATTGCACATCCTTGGAAAGTACCCGGTGTGTGCCGATCACTATATCCACAAGCCCCTTTTTCAGTCCCTCAAGCGTCTGTTTCTGCTGTTTTGGAGTGCGGAATCGGCAAAGCAGTTCCACATTCACCGGGAATTCTTTCATACGCTGCGCAAATGTATTGTAATGCTGTTGTGCCAGAATTGTTGTCGGAACCAGATAGATTACCTGTTTTCCTTCCTGCACCGCTTTAAAAGCCGCGCGGATAGCCACCTCAGTCTTTCCAAACCCAACATCACCACAGATCAGCCGATCCATGATTTTTTTGCTCTGCATATCTGCCTTGGTTGCTTCAATGGCCAAACGCTGGTCCTCTGTCTCATCGTATGGAAACATCTCTTCAAATTCCCGCTGCCATACCGTATCCGGCCCATACTCAAATCCTTCCTTGCTCTGGCGCACCGCATAAAGTTCTACCAGTTCCTGTGCTACTTCTCTCACCGCTTTTTGCACACGGTAGCGTGTTTTCGTCCACTCCTGTCCGCCAAGTCTGTTCAGTTTCGGTTTTTTTGCATCAGAACCGGCATATTTCTGAATCAGATCCAGCTGAGTCGCAAGTACATACAGATTACCGCCTTTATCATACTCAATTTTCATGTAATCCCGCATGGTCTTGTCAACTTCAATTTTTTCAATTCCGCGAAAAATACCAAGTCCATGGTTCTCATGCACTACATAATCTCCCGGTTTTAACTCTGAAAAGCTCTGGATCCGTTCGCCCTCGTACAGTTTTTTCTTTTTCCGTTTCTTCTTTTCTGCTCCAAAAATATCTGTCTCTGTCAGTATAACAAACTTAATGTCGGGATATTCAAAACCTCTTTTCAGTTTGCCATACAGCACAAGTACTTCTCCCGGCTGCACCTTACGATCCGTATCCTCAGAAAAAAAAGCATTCAGTTCTTCCTGGCGAAGATCATCCGCCATACGCTCCGCACGGGTACGGGAACTGCAAAGCAGGATTACCCGATACTGACGTTTTTTGTAATTGTGCAGATCTTTTGCCAGAAGTTCAAAACTGCTATTGTATGCATTGACAGAATGCACCTGGATGAAAAAACTCTGTGATGGCGTCAGTCCCTCTGTACGCAGTTCCATAGCTGAGATAAGGACACATCCCATGCGCTGCATTTCAGCAATTACTGCCTCATGTGAATACAAAATGTCCGCCTGTCCCGGCAAAATATATCCTTTTTGCATTCGCTGCTGCATGCTGTCAGAAAATTCTTTTTCCACCGCACCTGCTTTTTCCAGACAACGAGCCGGCTCATCGACAAATATCAGAAGCTTTTTTTCTTTTCGATCAGCGCATCGGTCAGCAAATTTCAGGAAACTTACCGTATCCTCATAAAAATACGTCAGGTAGCTTTCCGCTGCACGGACACTTCCGAGTTCTTCCACCTGCTCGCGTACAAGCTCCACCGCTTCTTCCAACCGGTGCGCTTCCTCCGTTTTCATTTCTGTGCGGTACTTTTCTGCAATGCGTTTTCCCTCTTTCTGAATCTGCTTCATTCCGGCTTCCTGCTGCTGTTTTGTCAAAACCAGCTCCGCCGCCGGATAAATTGTAATTTCGTCCAAAGAATCCATAGAGCGTTGGCTGTCCGGGTCAAAGGTACGGATAGAATCAATCTCATCACCCCAAAGTTCGATACGATAAGGAAGTTCCTCCGTCAGGGCAAAAATATCTATGATGCCGCCACGCACTGCAAACTGTCCCGGTGCATCGACCTGGTATACACTCTCATACCCCATCCCTACAAGATGCTGCCGCAGTTTTTCCAAGTCTAAAGTATCTTCATTTTTCAGTTTCAATAAAAAACCCCGGAATACTTCCGGGCGGATCAGACGATCCATCAGCGCATCAAAAGTTGTGATGATCGCAGCATCTTCCTCTTCTATCAGCGTCCGATAAGCACAGATTCTCTCCTGCGTCAGGGCATTTCCGCGTATATCCGACTGATAAAACAGAATATCCTTCGCCGGAAAATATACAGCTTTCCGGTCAAAATAACGATATGCATCCAGCAACTCTCTTGCTTTCTGTTCATTAAAAGTAACAATAACACGAAATCCTCTGCCATGATCAATACCGTACATCATATGCGGTTTCTGTGCATCTGTACAGCCGGTGGCAGAGATCATGGTACCACTTTTCTTCGCATAGCGTTCCAGTTCCTCAAAGCTGTTCAGTTCATGTAACGGACTTACAAAAGCATTCATGTCATCACTCCTCCAGTATCAGACTTTCTTACGGTTATACTCATTCATCGCCTCATCCGTCCGATCCTGTACCATCAGGCTCACTGCATCTACTGCATCCTTTACAGCCTCTTCAAATTTTTCCCTGTCTTCCGGTGAAAATCTGCCAAGTACATGATCTGCCAGATCCCAGCCTGCCGGCTTCTCTCCCACGCCAACTTTAACGCGTTCAAACTGATCCGTTCCCGTTTTTGCGATAATATCCTTTATTCCATTATGTCCGCCTGCACTCCCCTTCTTGCGGATGCGCAGGTTTCCCGGTGCCAGACTGATATCATCAAACACAACGATCAGCTCCTCCGCCGGATCCAGTTTATAAAAATTCACCAGCGCACTGACACTGTCACCGCTTAAGTTCATATAGGTCTGCGGCTTCACAAGCATCACTTTCTGTCCCTCGATATATCCGGTTCCACAGAAAGCATTTCCTTTCCGCAGATTCATTTCTATTCCATATTTATCAGCGATTGCATCAATAACATCAAACCCTGCGTTGTGACGGGTTTTTTCATATTTTACAGTCGGATTTCCAAGTCCTACAATCAGGTACATTCCTTTTTTCCTCCTACTTTCTTTATGTACTCCCGGAGTCTTTTAAATGAAGAATTCTGAAAGTACATCTTTTTTAATCGGAGAAAATTATAATTTTCTCCGATTAAAAAAGGAGCCTCCTGCAATGCAGGATTCTCCTCTTTGTGCAGTTGTGGATAGTATACCACAATTATTTATGCTTCTGCAATTTCTTCATGATATTTTCGCATGATCAGCTCCTGAATCTGCTCTCTTGTATCAGAATTGATCGGATGCGCTACATCCCTGTATTCCCCTTCCGCATTTTTCCGGCTTGGCATCGCAATAAATTCACCTTTTTCTCCTTCAATGATCTTGATGTCATGCACAGCAAATTCATTATCGATCGTAATAGATACGACAGCCCTCATTTTTCCTTCTTTGTCAATTTTTCGAATTCTCACATCTGTAATATTCATACTTTTTTCTTCCCCTGTGTTTCTTACTTTCTTCACAGCAGGTCGGTTCGTATGCTAAGCTGTCACGTCAATGTCGGTCCTTTCCGTTCTGCCGTCTATGGCGTATTACATAATGTAACGCTTGTTGTGCCCACGCACAATTTTTATCTCCTCTTCGCCGCATAGGTATGTATTTGCACAAATTGTATCACGGCTCTCCACAATACAATTTTCAATATGCGTATTATCACCGATGTAAACATCATTTAAAATAATTGAATTCTTAATTACGCAGTTCTTTCCTACAAATACCTGTTTGAACAGTACAGAATTTTCCACTGTTCCATTTATAATACATCCGCTTGCGATCAGGCTGTTATGGACTTCAGCTCCCACGTTATATTTTGCCGGAGCAAGGTCATCCACCTTGGAATATACATATGGTTCCTGGTGGAAGAAATAATTTCGGATATCCGGTTTCAGAAAATCCATGTTTGTCTGATAATAAGATTCCACGCTGGCAATATTGCTCCAGTAAGTTTCCAGTTTATATCCGTAAATCTGTTTGAGATTTTTATAACGGATCAGGATATCAGTTACCAGATCAAAACGATTCTCTTCCATGCTCTTTTCCAGCATCTCAATGAGCTGTCTTCTGCGCAGCACATAGATACCAGTCGAAATCGTGTGGGACTGTGCCACCATCGGTTTTTCTTCAAAATCGATGATTCTGGAGTCTTCATTCATCTTTACTACACCAAACCGGCTGATATCCTCAGTAGCCGGAACATCCTTGCATACAATTGTAATGTCGGCTTTTTTCTGAATATGGTAATCTAATACCTTATTATAATCCAGTTTGTATACACAGTCTCCACCGACAACGATAACGTACGGCTCATGGCTTCGTTTCAGAAAATCAATATTTTGAGCAAGGGCATCTGCAGTTCCACGATACCAATTGCCATTATCGGATGTAATCGTCGGTGTAAAGATATAAAGTCCGCCCTGCTTTCTTCCGAAATCCCACCATTTTGAGGAATTCAGATGCTCATTCAGCGAGCGGGAATTGTACTGTGTCAATACTGCCACACGCTGAATATGCGAATTGCTCATATTGCTCAGTGCAAAGTCGATCGCACGGTATCCGCCACCAATCGGCATAGCTGCAATGGCGCGCTTCGCGGAAAGCTCTCTCATTCTGTAATTATTACCACCTGCTAAAATAATACCTAATGCTTTCATTATTTGCCACCTGCCTTAACAATATATTCCCCGCTGTCAAGGACTCCATCCGGATAATCTTCCGGTGTTGTCACACCAGCAATTGCTGTATTTTTGCCAATCTGTACATTTGGCGGAATTACGGATTTCTCTCCGATGGTTACAAGACCAAATGCATAAACACTCTCTTTTAACTTGTTCGGTTTTTCTTCGCCGACACCAAGTACAGCACCATCGCCAACCACGCATTCCTCTGCAATGATCGCCTTATCGATGACAACATTCTCACCGATGGTTACACCTTCCATAATGATAGAATCACGGACAACGCTTCCTTTTCCAATGGTTACATTGGCACCGATAACACAGCTATGTACTTCACCATAAATCTCTGTACCTTCACCTATGATACTTTTGTCCACTTTTGCGTCAGCTGCAATATACTGCGGAGCAAGCACGTCACTCTTTGTATAGATCTTCCAGTATTCTTCATAAAGATTAAACTCCGGGATCAGATCGATCAGCTCCATATTTGCTTCCCAGTAAGATCCTAATGTTCCGACATCTTTCCAGTATCCGTTGTACTCGTATGCAAAAATACGCTCACCTTTATCAAAGCAGTACGGAATGACATGCATACCAAAATCACAATTTTCCACATCCGCATTGGCGATCAGCGCTTCCTTTAAGACCTTCCAGCTAAAGATATAAATTCCCATGGATGCCAGGTTACTCTTCGGCTCCGCCGGTTTCTCCTGAAATTCACGGATTCTGTGCTCTTCATCTGCCACAACGATACCGAAGCGGCTGGCCTCTTCCATCGGAACCGGCATAACTGCGATCGTAACATCTGCGTGATTCTGCTTATGAAAATCAAGCATCACTTCATAATCCATCTTGTAAATATGGTCGCCAGACAGGATCAGGACATATTCCGGATCATAACTGTCTATGTACTTCATATTCTGATAAATTGCATTTGCAGTACCAGAATACCATTCACTTCCACCGCTCTTTTCATACGGCTGAAGAATCGTAACACCACCGTTATTACGATCCAGATCCCACGGAATACCAATACCAATATGCGTATTCAGTCGCAATGGCTGATACTGAGTCAGAACACCTACGGTATCGATTCCGGAATTAATACAGTTGCTAAGCGGGAAATCGATAATACGATATTTACCTCCGAATGCAACAGCCGGTTTTGCAACATTTGCAGTCAATACACCAAGTCGACTTCCCTGTCCGCCGGCCAGAAGCATTGCAATCATTTCCTTTCGAATCATGTAAATCACCTCTTGTCAATAACGGTAAATATTTTTGAAAAACAAACCGTTATCTATAAATTAAATTTGATAGCAAAATTATAACATATTTTTCCTGATGTGTGCACTAATTTTCACAATTTCCCCAAAAATTATAGTGATTTTTCGACATTTTTCACAACACTTGGTCTGACCACCATTTTTTTCCGCCCCGTATCATTGCCAAGTTTTCCACAATGGAGTATAATGTGCTAAACTACTAAGCAGGAAAATGATTCAAATATACAGGTGGTAAATTATTATGTACAAAATCGATTTTGAAAAACCAATTCATATTCATTTTATAGGTATCGGCGGTATCAGCATGAGTGGTCTTGCCGAGATTTTATTAAAAGAAGGATTCACGGTATCCGGCTCCGATAACAAGGCTTCTGCCCTGACCGAACAGCTGGAGAAAAACGGTGCAACCGTCTATATCGGACAGCGCGCTGCTAACATTCAGCCAGGCATTGGACTTGTCGTTTACACCGCAGCAATCCATCCGGACAACGCAGAATGGAAAGCCGCCCATGATGCTAAAATCCCTATGCTGACCCGTGCGCAATTCCTTGGCCAGCTCATGGATAACTATGCAAAATCCATTGCGGTCAGCGGAACCCATGGTAAAACAACAACAACTTCCATGATCTCACACATCCTTCTGGCAGCAGACAGCGATCCGACCATCTCTGTGGGCGGTATGCTCGATGCCATAGGTGGAAATATCCGCGTTGGAGGATCTGATGTATTTCTGACAGAAGCGTGCGAATATACCAACAGTTTCCTGAACTTTCATCCGAGATACAGCATCATCCTTAATATTGAAGAAGATCATCTGGATTTTTTCAAGGATATTAACGATATCCGACACTCTTTTCATAAATTTGCACAGAATACAGCCGCTGACGGTGTGCTGATCCTGAATGCAGCCATTGACCGTCCGGAGGAGATCATCGCAGACTTAAAGGAACGCGTTGTCACTTTTGGTCTGACTGAGGATGCCGATTATACTGCAACAAACATTTCTTATAATGAAACTGCCTGTGCATCCTTTACTTTCAATGTACATGGACAGGCTGCCGGACATGTTTCCTTAAATGTTCCAGGCAAACATAACATTGCAAATGCCCTGGCTGCCATAGCATTTGCCACAGAAGCCGGCTTTGACACTGATACGATCATCCGTGGACTGCAGGCCTTTGGTGGAACTGCCAGACGATTTGAATACAAAGGAAAACTCGGCGGCATTACCATCATTGATGACTATGCACATCATCCGACAGAGATTGCTGCCACACTGACCGCTGCCCGCAACTATCCGCACGACCGAATCATCTGTATCTTCCAGCCGCATACGTACACACGTACCAAAGCATTCTGGAATCAGTTTTCCGATGCACTTTCCCTGGCAGATATTGTAGTTCTGGCAGATGTATACGCCGCCCGAGAGACAGACACTCTGGGCATTCATATGGAAGATCTGGCAGATGACATCCGCAAAAAAGGAACAGAAAGTTACTTTTTCCCATCCTTTGACGCCATTGAGAATTTCCTGCTTGAGACATGTACTGACAACGACCTGTTGATAACTATGGGTGCCGGCGATATCTATCAGGTAGGCGAGCATCTCCTTGGAAAACGCTGATAGAAAGCACTATATCTCACATGCATTCGACTTTAATATCCACATTGCAGTCCTTTACTGGTGACTGTGATGTGGATATCTTTTTCTTCTCTTTTTCTGGGTGATATGATATACTTCAAGTCGAAAGAGAGAATTCAATTATGGCAAAAATCACGTTATACAATGATGCTTCGGCTACGTTTGTACCGAATATTTTTATTGACAAATACATGACACAGGCAAACGGCGAGTACGTCAAGATCTATCTTTACCTGCTCCGCTGCATGAACCAGACAACGTCTGATTTTTCCCTCTCCCGGCTGGCTGATCATTTTGACTGCACCGAGAGGGATGTTCTGCGTGCCTTAAAATACTGGGAAAAGCTTCGGCTGTTTCGCCTGGATTTTGACGAAAGCCAGAATCTGGAAGGAATTCATCTGCTCTCAGATGCTTATCTCCCTTCCACTGCCAAAAGCAAACCGACAGCAGCGCAAACTGACAGCAATGTCTTGCCAAACCGCTTTGGTTACTCTGAAGCAGCTCCACAAATGGATGCTGCTGAGCGCAGTTCCACAGAAATCAACGAAAACACAGGTAATGTCACGGATCAGTTTATCCGTTCTGCCACTCCTAAAAGGCAGGTGCAGTATTCTGTCAGTGACATGCAGGAATTCTGTAAACGCCAGGGCGTTCGGGAGCTGATCTTTATCACAGAAAAATACCTCGGCCGGACGTTGAACCAGACAGATATGAACATGATTTTTTTCTGGTATGACGAATTACAGCTTTCTACTGAACTAATTGAATATTTAATAGAAGACAGCGTCTCAAAAGGACACACAAGCCTTTATTATATGCAGAAAATTGCAGAAGATTTTGCAGAACGCAATATCCGCACGGTTCCTGAAGCTAAGGAAGCACTAAACCAGGACAGCACCCTGTATCATGCCGTTATGAAAGCTTTCGGCATCCGCGGTCGGAATCTGGTGCCTTCCGAGACAACTTATTTAAAGCAGTGGAGTCTTCAGAAAGGATTTTCTACTGAACTGATCGTAGAAGCCTGCAACCGCACAATCCGTTCCATCCATGAAGCAAGCTTCGGATATGCAAATTCCATTCTGGAAAAATGGCATCTGAACAACGTACATACCATGGATGATGTTCGCAAAGCAGATGAAGTTTATCAGAAAAATCAGAAAAACCATACAGAGCGAACAACCGCAACGTCTGCTTCCCCAAGCCAGTTTACAAACTTTAAGCAGCGGGAAAACAACTACAATGATCTGCAGCAGCAGCTTTTGAAAAAATCACTGCAGCAGACATCAACCTCAAATTCGTAACGAAGACAGGAGGATATTATGCCACTTACCAATACACAATATGATCAGATTATGCGTGGATATCAGGACCGGCAGCTGAAGCGACAGCGTCTGATCGATACGCGTCGGGAAGAAATTGCAACGACGATTCCACAGATCAGCAAACTGGACGCCGACATTGCATCTTTAAGTGTCAAACGTGCCCGGCAGCTGCTGGATGGCGATGCTTCTGCACTCAAAGACCTGCATGAACAAATTCAGGCACTCTCCCTGCAAAAGCAGCAACTTTTGCAGGATCATGGTTATCCGGCAGACTATTTTCAGCCGCCATTCACCTGTCCGGATTGTCAGGATACCGGATACATCGGGCATGAACGCTGCCATTGTCTGAAACAGGCAGCCATTGACCTTGTATATACGCAGTCCAACCTTCAGGGAATTCTGGAACAGGAAAACTTTGCTTCTTTTTCCCTGGATTATTATGACAATCATATTTATGATGAAAATACACGGATTTCTTCCTTTGAAGCTGCACAAAATGCACTGCTTCAATGCCGTCGTTTCGTGGATACATTTGATTCTGATTTTGAAAATCTGCTTCTTTTTGGCGACACCGGCGTAGGAAAGACATTTCTCTCCAACTGTGTAGCAAAAGAATTATTGGATACCGGGCATTCTGTGATTTACTTCTCCGCACACCATCTGTTTGATCTGTTGGCGCAGAAGACCTTTGCCAGAGATCCTCAGGCAGCAGAAAGCTACCGGAATATTTTCGACTGCGACCTTCTGATCATTGATGATCTTGGCACGGAGCTTACAAATCATTTCACGACTTCCCAGTTTTTTGTATGCTTAAATGAGCGGATCCGCAAAGAGAAATCAACACTGATTTCCACAAACCTGCAGCTGTTTGACATCGCAACGATTTATTCCGAACGAATTTTTTCACGTATTTCCAACAGCTTCACCATTTTGCACTTATTCGGCAAAGACATCCGTATCAGCAAAAAACTTGCCGAAAAATAAATTTTTTCACATTTAAACTGTTTAATTCCATATACTCGGCAGAAATCCCTTGTCACAGATGGGGATTAAGTGCTATAATGCCTTCGTATTTATAAACAAACGAAAAGATTTGATGGAGGAACTTTTCTAATGCATAACGACCAGAGAAACTTAGAAACAATCCCGGCTGGAACTCTCGGAATCATTCCACTCGAGAGCATCAGCGAGATCGGAGAAAAAGTAGACAAATACCTTGTAAAATGGAGATGTGTCCGCGAACATGAGCATGAAAATGACATTGCTTTCAAAGGATATCTGCGCGATTCTTATCTTCTTGATGCTTCCTGCCCACGTTTTGGTAGTGGTGAGGCAAAAGGTATTATTCATGAATCCGTACGTGGATATGATCTTTACATCATGACAGATGTAACAAATTATTCCCTGACATACAAACTCTGCGGACATGAGAACCATATGTCACCGGATGATCACTATCAGGATCTGAAACGTATGATCGCAGCAGCAAATGGTAAAGCGAGAAGAATCACTGTCATCATGCCTTTCCTGTATGAGAGCCGTCAGCACAGACGTACTGCAAGAGAGTCCATGGACTGTGCACTTGCTCTTCAGGAACTGATCAACATGGGCGTTGATAACATCATCACTTTCGATGCACATGATCCGCGTGTACAGAATGCTATTCCGCTTCACGGATTTGATACCGTTCAGCCGGCTTACCAGTTCGTAAAAGGTATCCTGAATGAAGTAGATGACTTACAGATTGACAATGACCATCTGATGATCATTAGCCCGGATGAGGGAGCTACCAGCCGTGCCGTATTCCTTGCCAGCGTACTTGGTGTAGACATGGGTATGTTCTATAAACGTCGTGATTACAGTCACATTGTAGACGGTACAAACCCAATCGTTGCTCACGAGTTCCTTGGTTCTTCCCTGGATGGCAAAGATGTATGGGTTGTTGATGATATGATCTCTTCCGGCGGAAGTATGATTGATGTTGCCCGCGAATTAAAGAAACGTAATGCAGGCAGAATCTTCGTAATTGCTACCTTCGGACTGTTCACAAACGGTCTCGAGAAATTCGACAAAGCTGTTGAAGAAGGTCTGATCTACAAAGTGGTTACAACTAACCTTGCATATCAGACACCGGAGCTCTTAAGCAGAGATTACTATATCAGCTGTGACATGAGCAAATACATTGCATACATCATTGATACTTTAAATCATGATGCATCCATCAGTGATCTGCTTGATCCGTATCAGAGAATCCAGACACTGGTTGCAAAATACAAAGGTGAAATTCCTTCAGACGAAGAGTAAGCGCCAATCTAAATAAGCAAAAAAAGAAGCATCGGTTTTCCGATGCTTCTTTTAATCACTATACCATAAAGTTACCTGTTGCTTAACTATTAGTTACATACAGAGCAAAAATCTCTCCATAGCGCTCAGTGCTTCTGTCTCATCTGCACCTTCTGCCTCTATCTCAACCTCCACTCCATTACGTGGGTTAAATGCCATAATCCCCATAATGCTTTTCGCATTAATACGGTGATTTCCCCGCACTAAATAGAGTGAACTTGAAAACTGGCAGGCTACCTGCACAAGCTCTGCGATCGGATTGTCATACTTGTTTACGACATCTGCAATAACAATTTCTTTCTTACTCATACGCTTTTCCTAACCTCCGTCTAATACACTATTGTAGTTTAGACCTTATTTCAGGTTTTGACAAGCATCTTTTCAAAAACCGTTACTTTTACCGAAATGTCATATTTTTTTTATTGTTTCTTAGTTGTTTTTTCAAGGAAAAAAAGGATTGTGAAACAGTTGTTCTATTCCACAATCCTCTCCTTTTTATCAAGCAAAATATATGCCAATTTTATCTTTTAAAAGATCTTAACGATTAGCAAACACCCTGTGCGAGCATAGCCTCTACAACTTTCTCAAAACCTGCAATGTTAGCGCCTGCAACATAATCGCCCTCTTTGCCGTAACGTTTTGCAGCATCATCAATGTTGTGATAGATGTTAACCATGATCTGATTCAGTTTTGCATCTACCTCTTCAAATGTCCAGCTTAAGCGCTCGCTGTTCTGAGACATCTCAAGTGCGGATGTAGCAACACCGCCTGCATTTGCAGCTTTACCAGGAACAAAGTATACACCATTCTGCTGTAAGTACTGTGTAGCTTCCAGAGTTGTAGGCATATTAGCACCCTCGCAAACTGCGATACAGCCATTAGCAACTAATGCTTTTGCATCATCGATAAGCAGCTCATTCTGTGTAGCACACGGAAGAGCAACATCACATTTTACAGTCCAAACGCCGCGGCCTTCATGATACTCAGCACTTGGTCTTGCTGCTGCGTACTCTGTCAGACGTGCACGTTTTACTTCCTTAACCTCTTTCAGTAAGTCTACATCAATTCCTTCCGGATCATAAATCCAGCCTGTTGAATCAGAGCATGTTACGCATTTAGCGCCTAACTGATGTGCTTTCTGGATGGCATAAATTGCAACATTACCGGCACCAGATACAACGCATGTCTTACCTGCGATATCCTGTCCATGGGATTTCAGAAGTTCTTCTGTCATGTATAACAGACCATATCCTGTAGCTTCTGTACGTGCAAGGGAACCACCATAAGTAAGTCCTTTACCTGTCAGAACACCTTCATACAGTCTTGTAATTCTCTTGTACTGACCATACAGATAACCGATCTCTCTTGCGCCTGTTCCGATATCACCAGCCGGTACATCCACATCAGCACCAATGTATTTGTAAAGTTCTGTCATAAAGCTCTGGCAGAATGCCATAACTTCACGATCAGATTTTCCCTTAGGATCGAAATCAGATCCACCTTTACCGCCTCCGATTGGAAGACCTGTTAAAGAGTTTTTGAATACCTGCTCGAAGCCAAGGAATTTAATAATTCCAAGATATACAGATGGATGCAGACGCAGACCACCTTTGTACGGTCCAATTGCATTGTTAAACTGTACACGGTAACCAGTATTTACCTGTGCCTGGCCATTGTCATCAACCCATGCCACACGGAACTTGAACTGTCTGTCTGGCTCTGTAATGCGCTCTAAGATAGCTTCTTTCTTATAAAGCTCCTCGTTAGCTTCTACAACTGGTCTGATGGATTCCAATACTTCTTCTACTGCCTGAAGGAATTCCGGTTCTGCAGCATTTTTTGTTTTTACTCTCTCGAGTACTTCGTCTACGTAGCTCATCTCGTATCTCCTTTTTTTAATAAAAATCTCAACGTAGTTATTTTATTATGTTATGAAAGATTGTGCAATATTTTTTTTTAAATTTGTCATATTTTTCACATTAATACGTGATTTTACATGTTTTTTGCATAATCCAAAAACATTTCCGTCATCAAGTACTTTAATTTTGTATTTGAGCACAAACTTTTTTTCATATTTTCCCTGTTTTTCAGAAAAATCCACATATTCCTCTTAAACAAGAATCTCTTCTCGTGCGAATACACATCGTTTGCACGAAATGCTTTTGTTTGCCAGGAAATTCATCGTAATTTCCTGGTAAACCAAAAAGAACTCCAGGCTCACAGCATATGTGCATAAGCCTGAAGTTCTTTCTTCATCTCAAACTGTGGTAAGTGTTCATTCGCATTCGCGAACTTACTCCTCACCCATTTCATCAATAATATGCTTACGCAGTGCTGCATAAGTCTCTTTGCTCAGTGTATGCTCAATCTTGCATGCATCCTGCTCCGCTATCTCAGGTGAAATCCCTAAAAATTCTAACCATTTTCTTAAAATGAGATGGCGGTCATAAATATTTGACGCAATCTCCATACCGCTGTCGGTCAATGTAATAAATCCACTCTCGTCCACGTTAATGTAACCATTTAAGCGCAGATTTTTCATTGCGACGCTGATACTTGGTTTGGAGTAATTCATATCATTTGCGATATCGATGGAACGAACCACCGGACGCTGTTTGCTCAATTTTAAAATACACTCCAGATAATCTTCTGCTGACTGATGAATTTGCATCCCCTCTACCTCCTTATTACTACTTTATTTTTCCATGTTTGCAAATTTCGTATATTGCGGTAACCACACCAGATTTACGGTTCCAATCGGACCGTTACGCTGTTTAGCAATTATGATCTCCGCAATTCCTTTATTTTCTGAATCTTTATTATAATAATCATCACGATAGATAAACATAACCACGTCGGCATCCTGCTCGATCGCTCCGGACTCTCGCAGATCTGAAAGCATCGGTCTGTGATCCGGTCTCTGCTCGACCTGCCGGCTCAACTGCGACAAGGCGATTACCGGCACATTCAGCTCTCTGGCTAACTGCTTTAAGGATCGTGAAATATCTGAAATCTCCTGCTGTCTGGAATCACTTCTTCCGGATCCGGACATTAATTGCAAGTAGTCGATGATTACTAACTTTAAGTCATGCTCCAGCTTATATTTTCGGCACTTACTGCGCAGTTCCGAGATTGAGATACCAGGAGTATCATCAATGATCAGGTGAGATTTACCAATAGTTCCTGCGCCCTCAATCAGCTTCTCCCAGTCCGCATCCGACAAGTTACCAGAGCGGAGTAGCTGTGCATCTACTCTGGATTCCAACGAGAACAGACGGTTTACCAGCTGCTCCTTTGACATCTCCAGACTGAAAATAGCTGTAGCCATATCCTCATGAAAAGCCACATACTGTGCAATATTCAAAACAAATGCCGTTTTTCCCATAGATGGTCTGGCAGCTACCAGGATCATATCAGAGGGCTGCAGACCGGACAATTTATAATCCAGATCCACAAATCCTGTCGGGATACCAGTGACGTTTCCCTGTGTCTTGGATGCCAGTTCAATCTTGTCCAGGGCATTCAAAACAACCTGTTTGATCGGCACATAATCACTGTTGCTCCTGCTCTGAAGCAGGTTAAATATACTTTTCTCTGTATCTTCCAGAATTACTTCCAGACTTTCATTTCCCAGATAGCAGGTATCCGCAATCTGTTCATTGATTTTAATCAGTTTACGCAAGACCGCTTTTTCTTTTACAATCTCTGCATAATATTTGATGTTTGCGGACGTTGGAACCGCTGTTACCAGATCGCCGACATATTCCAGACTGCTGATCTCCGGTGGCACCTTTTTCTCTCGCAGACGGTTCTGCAGAGTAATCAGATCTACCGGTGCACCGCTATTGAACAGTTCCACGATTGTCTCAAACAATATTCCATATTGCTGATGATAAAAATCATCCTTCACAAGTTGTTCGGAAGCGGTAAGGATTGCATCTCTATCCATGATCATAGAGCCTATGACTGATTGTTCTGCTTCCAGGCTGTGAGGCATGATCCGTTTTACCAGCGTCTCCTCCATATATCTTGCCGCTCCTTTCTAAACCAGATCAGACGAGAGATCAAGCCTCACGTACGTTCGACTTGAAATCTGATTATTTTCTATGCTTCAGTAACTTTTACCCGCAGAGAGCCAGTTACTTTTGCATGAAGCTTAACAGCCACATCAAATGTTCCAAACGATTTGATTGGAATATTCAGTGACATTTTCTTTTTATCGATCTCCATTCCAAGCTGCTCCTTAACAGCAGCTGAAATCTCCTTTGTAGATACGGAACCAAATGTACGTCCACCTTCTCCGGCTTTCATCTTTACTACTACTACTTTGTCTTCCAGATCTTTTGCAAGCTGCTGTGCTGCTTCTAATTGTTCCTCTGCAACTTTCTCTGCATGCTTATTCTGAAGTTTCAGATCATTCAGATTTTTTCCTGTTGCTTCCAGACCAAGTTTTTTTGCAAAAATCACATTTCTTGCATATGCATCACTTACATTTACAACCTCTCCTTTTTTACCAAGAGATTTTACGTCTTCTAATAATATAATTTTCATTATTTGATATCTCCTTCCCTGATCATCTCATCCAGCGTATTTTCTATGGTCCGCTTTGCTTCCTCCAGCGTACAGTCAGTTAACTGCGCCCCTGCTGAATTCATATGACCGCCACCGCCAAGGTGCTCCATAACCAGTTGCACATTGATTTCATCAATAGAACGTGCACTGACATAAATCCGGTCATGATACTCCGTGAGTACAAAAGACGCACGAATGCCAATGATATTCAGCAACTCATTTGCAGCCTGAGCACAGGCTACAGTTGGGCTTTCAATATTATCTGCCGGGCATACACTGATAGCAAACATATTACGGTAAACTTCCGCATGACGCACCGCTTCTGCACGCGCCTTATATGCATCCATATCGTTCCGAAGCATTTTACGCACCCGGGTAACTTCTGCACCGCACCGGCGCAAATAAGCTGCGGCCTCAAAAGTACGGACACCTGTCTTGGAAACAAAGTTATTGGTATCGATCAAAATTCCCGCATAAATGGCATCTGCCTCCTGGGTAGAAAGTTTAATATCTTCATCAAAATACTGTAATACTTCCGCTATCATCTCACAAGTAGAGGAAGCATACGGCTCTGTATAGGAGAGTACTGTATTTTTGATTGCTTCTTCACATTGTCGGTGATGATCAAATACAACAATGGTTTTTGCCCGGTTTAAAAGGATTGGGCATTCCGTATAACTCGGCCTGTTTGTGTCCACAACGATCAGTGCCGTATGAGAATCCAATTCGTCAATGGCCAGCTGACTCGGAATAAACATGTCATCCGGGTAACCCTTTTCCGATGTAAAGCACTCTTTTAACGGACGGAGTGTTGTATTGACTTCGTCAATAACAATCTGAACTTTCTTACCAAGCTGACGAGCCGCACAATAAATACCGATAGCTGCACCGAAAGAATCAATATCTGCGATTTTATGGCCCATAACAAAAAACTTATCACGACTGATCATAATCTCGCGCAGTGCCAATGCTTTGACACGAGCTTTGACACGAGTGGTTTTATCCACCTGACGGTTATTTCCACCAAAATAGGAAATCTTGTCACGGGTCTTGATAACGACCTGATCACCGCCACGTCCCAGAGCCAGATCAATGGCCATACGGGAATACTCATAGTTTTTGGTATAATCATTACCCACATAACCAATTCCCATACTCAGCGTAACTGACATTTCATTTCCAACTTTAATACTTTTGACATCTTCCAGAAGGCTGAACTTCTCTTCTTCCATTTTCTGAAGATATTTATGCTGAAAAATAACAAAATACTTATCATTTTCAGTCTTTTTTACCAGACCATCAATCGTTGTAAAGAACTTATTGACTTTACGATCCACAAGTGCGATAAGCAAAGATTTCTTAACTTCTTCTACCGTATCCAGCACCTCATCATAATTATCAATGTAAACCAGGGCAGGAACCATCTGCATCTCCTGGTTTTCAATACGGTACTTTGTCAGCTGTGTCTCATCAAACAGATAGATTACCTGCAGATACTGATCTTTCTCTGCCAGCTCAATACTGCTGCTCTCATGTAAAATATCTGTAAAACGGATCTTGTGCACGGAAGCACGATAAACATGATCTTCACGTTCTACAATAACTTCCAGCTCATCTTCCTTGTCCATCAGTTCTCTGGTAATCTGCGGAAAAATAGTTGTGATTGATTTATGGTAACCTTTGTCCTTTTCTGACAAAGCTTCAAATCGCCGATTCATCCAAAGCAGTTTGCCGTTGGCATCCATAACTGCATACGGAACTTCAAACTCATTGAGGAGCCGTTTCTGCACGGTACCATATTGCGTTGCGAAATCAATCAGCTCATTCATAAAAATCGGTTTATTCCGCCAATATACAAACAGCATAATAAGGAAATAAATCCCCACAAAGATAGTTCCAAGAATTCCTGCCTTTACATTTAATACATACATCCACGCATCCATCGCTGCAAACAAAACAGTAAGCAGTAATGGAATCTGTGTATAACCCTTTAACTTACCCTTCAACTTTATATCCTGTTGCATGATAACTCCTTTTGTTATGACCCTACTGTCCCATTAAGTATACTACATTTCTGCCGGATATGGAAGTCTTTTGTTTCGTACTACTAACTCGAGTTTAATCGGTTATTTCTTTAGTTTCCGATAGAAAGCAACCGGCTCACGTACCAATCCCAGAATGTACTATGTTCCTGTTTATAAATCAGCTCCTGTGCCATAACCGGATCATCTGTGATCACATTATCAATCCCCATACTAATTACCCGCTCCAGCTGATCTTCTGAGTTTACAGTCCACACATATACCTGTTTTCCAGCCTTCTGCGCGCGTTTGACAAAACTCTGGCTCAACATGGTCGACTCCACACTATAACCGTCCGCATATTCCAGATTGGTAAAATTACCATAAGATACAGAGGTGATATAAACGGTTTCTATGGAGCTGTCTGCTTCCTTTATTTTCTGCAAAGACTCATATTTCAAAGAAGAAACCACGCAGCTATCCCGCATATGATACTCCTTCAGGAGCTTTGCGACACTTTCCTCCAGGTTTTTATCATGTTCACTTGGCTTAATTTCAATATTCAGATGGATTTTTCCTCTGCATACCTTCAGCACTTCCTCCAATGTCGGAATCCGCACCGTCTGATATTTTTTGTCAAACCAGCTTCCATTATCCAGATTTTTGATTTCATCCCAGGTGACCTGCCATACTTCCTTATCCACCCCTGTTGTCCGTTTCAAGCTGGAATCGTGCATAACGATCACTTCCCCATCCGATGTCTGCTGTACATCCAGCTCTGCCCAGTCTGCACCGACTTCAATCGCTCCCTTAAATGCCGGGATCGTATTTTCCGGATACATGGCAGAATATCCTCTGTGCGCTGTCACCTCCACCGGGTTATCAAGTCCCATATGCAACACGCCACGCTTATCAGCAAAGTTATATGCAAAATTAATTCCAATCACAGCTACAACGCTGATCGCTATGATCCGCTTACGGTACTGATACATTTTTTTTGCCCATCCGGTTTTTGTAAGGCGGTAGGCATTGTCAAGATTTCTAAACTGTCCCGGGATTTTTTCTCCGGATGCTGCCTTGTAATAATAATAAAGCAGACTGACGCAGAGAAAAAATATTGGCAGATCAAAACAGAAGAATAATGCACCGCACACATCCATCAAGAATGAAATACCGGAAAGAGTCAGGCTGCTAAACAAATCCTGGGTTGGCAATGCCTGATTGACCCTGGACACCAGCCAGGAACCAAGCAGGATAATCCCATAATAGATACCAATACAGGCCAGATTCCACCCCACGACCACCACCATATCAAGCCAGTAATGCCTTCCCTGCAGTTTTCTGCTTCGCATTCTCGCCTGCTTAAAATTGCATTTTTCAAGGCTGAAATAATGCAGGCTGTAAATCCAGTGGAACGATTTCAATCCCATAAAGATCCAGAATCCAACATACAGGATTGCCAGCCAGGTATGAGACATAATATAGTCTAAAATGAACTGTGGCACTGTAAATTTTGTAATATAACCGGAAATAATCAGTGCATGCGTCATCGGTATAATGATCAGCAAATAGAGCATCATAATGATATTTCTCTGGTAAATAACACGCAGAGATGTCTTAAAGCCCTGACGGATCAACGCCAGCAATGGCATTTCCTGTTTTCGGAACGATGCATGAATACATGAAATGATACAGCAAATATCAAACAACACAAAAAATGCAGCACCGAGCACGATCAAAATCAGAAAAATCCAGGTCAGCGGTGCCTTCAGAAAAGTTCCCATGGTCTCATCCGACAGATAACTCAATCCCTGCGCTTTCAATGCCAGTTTCATCAAACCACTGAGCAGTGGTTTAAACACAGCCATAGAAGCAAATTTATATAAAAGTTCAAACACTAAAAGTGTACCTATATTCAATTTCAATAATCCAAATGCGTATTGTAAATACTTTAAAACCGTCTTTATTTTTTTCATATAATTCCTTTTTTTTGTATATTTCAGAGCCAGGCAAAATTTTAGGAAAAATGCGAATCACGCTTGCATGAATGAACATTTTTTCCTGAAATTTTATTTGGCGAGAAGCCACATCGAGAGGAAGCGTAGCGGACTCGAGATGACTGGGTCTGAAATATACAAAAAGCTCCCCGGAAATTTTCCCGGGGAGTCTGTTGTCAAAATTAATCCTGTACGTATGGCATTAAAGCAACGTGACGTGCTCTCTTGATTGCTACAGTGATAGCTCTCTGATGTTTTGCACAGTTTCCTGTGATTCTTCTCGGAAGGATTTTTCCTCTCTCAGAGATGTATCTTTTTAATTTATTTGTATCCTTGTAATCAATTACATTGTCTTTTCCACAGAATACACAAACTTTTTTTCTTCTGCGGCCGCCTCTTCTCTTCATCGGAGAATCGCTTTTTCCATCTTTATTATAAGCCATGATAGTTTACCTCCTGTTTAGTTAAATGGTAATTCTTCATCGATTCCGTCCGGAATATTCATAAAACCATCATTCACTGCATTGCTCGGTGATGGTCTGTCTGCCGGTGCAAAACTTGCTGTATGCTCAGCACTTGCTGCTTTGCTCTCTGCAAACTCCTGCTCCTCTACTACAACATCTGTTGTATAGACCTTCTGTCCGTCACGGTTTGTATAACTTCCGGTCTGGATACGGCCTGTAAGGGCAATTTTTGTTCCTTTGCGCAGATATTTCTCTGCGAACTCTGCCTGACGTCCGAATGCTACACAGCCGATAAAATCTGCTGTCTGGCTGTCGCCGTCACGACGGAATCTACGATCTACTGCAACTGTATATCTTGCGATTGCGGTTGCCTGTTCACCCTGAGAATAACGAACCTCAGGATCACGGGTCAATCGTCCCATTAAAATTACTTTATTCATAAGGATAACTCCTTCTCTACTGTGAAATTATGCCTCGTCTTTTCTAACGCATAAAAATCTCAGCACATTGTCCATGATACGAACACTCTGCTCTAACTCAGCAGGTACTTCTGCTGCAGCATCGAACTGAATGAAGTAATAGAAGCCTTCGCTCATTTTCTGGATATCGTAAGCTAATTTTTTCTTACCCCAATCCTCAACTTCTGTTACTGTACCGCCAAAACGAGTAATGTACTCTTTTGCTTTCTCAACAACTGCTGCTCTGGCGTCATCTTCGATCTTGGCACTAACAATTAATGCTAATTCATACTTGTTCATGCTTTCTTACCTCCTTGTGGTCTTTTGGCCCTCTGCTCATCTTGTAGAGAGCAAGGATATTGTATATCACGATTGACTATGTTACCATATTTTCATCAATCAGGCAAGTGTTTTTTTAAATCTTTTGTGTTTTTTTCTACAATCTTGCGTGCAACCATGATCTGGTGTCCGCAGCCTAGACATTTTAACCGAAAATCTGCCCCCACACGCAGGATTTCCCACTCAAAACTGCCGCAGGGATGTTTCTTTTTTAACTTTACGATATCGCCTACTTCATATTGATATGTCATTCATTCACCTCAATGATTTATATATACTCCAGGAATCTTTTAAAGGATCCCACTTTTATGCTCATATCGGAGCGTGCCCCAGGGTCATTCATCCACTCTTGTGCAAGCGCAGGTGGATTCAGACCTTTTAACACCCTAATCCTCTATAGAAAGAAATACTTCTCCGATCGGTGCCTGGATCACCAGATCCGCACGATCATCCATCGGAGTTGCTGATTTATTGATCAGCACAAGTTTGTTTCCTCTATAATAATCGATCAGACCAGCTGCCGGATACACAGCAAGACTTGTACCACCAATGATCAGCACCTCTGCCTGGCTGATAAAGCGGATGGCTGCCTGCATAGTAGCTGAATCCAGCCCTTCCTCATAAAGCACTACATCCGGCTTAATCTGACCGCCACATTCACACTTTGGAACTCCTGTTGAATTCTTAATATACTGTGCATCATATAATTTTCCACATTTTCTGCAATAATTACGATGTACACTTCCATGCAGTTCCAACACATTTTTACTGCCTGCTGCCTGATGCAATCCATCAATATTCTGAGTCACCACTGCCTTCAGCTTACCTTTTGCTTCAAGTTCAGCCAGTTTCAGATGCGCCGCATTTGGTTTTGCATCCAATGCCAGCATTTTATCCCGATAAAACCGATAAAATTCTTCAGGCTTTTCCATATAAAACGTGTGGCTTAAAATCGTTTCCGGCGGATAGTCATATTTCTGATGATATAATCCATCTACACTTCGAAAATCTGGAATTCCGCTCTCCGTAGAGACTCCTGCTCCACCAAAAAATACGATATTATCTGACTCTTCAATCCATTTTTTTAATAACTCCATCTTTTCCATTTATTTCGCTCCTTTTTTTCTGACGAAACGTGTAAAGCGGACATTCTCAATCCGCTTTCGCTACTTGCTCATGAACGCATGTGATACTTACATCATACTATAGTCAGATTAAAAATAGCAACTCCATTTTGCCTGTCATAAAAGTATTCACTTTTTCTTCACAGTTTTACTAGTTGACATATTTTCTTTCGTGATATTTAATATATCTTAGTGACCATTAACAGGATTTATGTAATAATCCTCAGCCCAAACTGCTCTGGATGATTCCATAATGACTATTTATAAAAACATTTATTATTATAGAAACAGGAAGATAAAAACATGCATATTTCATTCGCGGGAAAAAAAGTCCGCCTGCTTGGACTGGCGGTCTGTATTTTTATGATTCTTTTTGTATCCGCCAACTGGCGGCTTTACCTTGATCCGGGCCTGGATCTGACATACGGCACCGTTCTTTTTGTGCTCTCCCTTATTGCCGGGCCTATAGCAGGATTTCTGATTGTAGTCAAGCCATCCGTCGACGAAAAACACAAGGCATTTGCCAATACGGCACTCTTTTTTATCATGCCGATCCTTACCATCCAAATGGTAGAAGCATTTAATGCAAATTACATATGGTGGTTTTCCGTACCGACGTTTCTAGCTAACTACATGATCTATCTGGTGTTCTATCTGTTTTTTTACCTGATCACCGGACGTTATCATATGGTAGGACTGATTGTAAACATATCCTTATATGTATGGTCTCTGCTGAACTACTTTATTGAACTTTTCCGCGGTTCTCCGTTTGTTCCGCTGGATGTGCTCAGTTTTGGTACAGGTTTAAGTGTATCGGACGGTTACACTTATGAACTCAGCTGGCAGCTTATCATGGGCTCGATCATGTTTTTCCTGATTTATCTGGTAAACAAAAAAAGCGTCAATATCAAGCCAAATAAACTGAAATTCAAACTATTCGCAAAACTTGCCCCTGCTGCTTACATTGCGACTGTTGTGATTTCCCTCTTTTTCACTGATTATGCAGCAAATCTTGGTTATAAACCGGATTTCTGGGATCAGGCCAGAGGCTATCACCGCACCGGCTCCTTCTTCAACTTTTGCCTGAACACAAAATATCTCATTATCCGAAAACCTTCCGATTATAATCCGGATAATGTCAGTGATTATGTGGCCAGGACACTAAAAGAAGCCGATGTTGACCCAGATGGCAATACAAGTACGAACCTTCTGACTGGCAAAAACGACTACACCGCCAATGCAGACGGCACAAAACCGAATATCATCTGTATTATGAATGAATCCCTGGCTGACCTGGGCACCCTTGGCAATCTGGAGACAAATGAAGATTACATGCCATTTATCCACAGTCTGACAGAAAATACCATCAAAGGTTCTCTGTCCATGCCGGTATTCGGTGCAGGTACAAGTAACAGCGAATTTGAATTTTTATCCGGAGATTCCATCTCCTTTTTGCCAACAGGCTGCAATGTATATCAGTCTTATGTCAAGGATACCGTTCCATCGCTGGTTTCCACGCTGGATTCCCTTGGATACTCTGAAACTGCTTTCCACCCGTATTACGGAGAAGGCTGGAACCGCCGAAATGTGTATCCTCTGCTTGGATTTGAAAACTACATCAGCATTGAAGATTTCATTGATCAGGATATTCTGGATACTTACAAGCAAAATAACGATGTCACTGAATACGAATATTTGCTGAACCAGCGTTATCCGGACCGCAACATGCTGCTGCGCCGTTTTGTCAGTGACAGCTATGATTACTCTATGGTGGAAAACATGTTTGAGAACAGAGATACATCCAAACCATTTTTCCTGTTTAACGTCACAATGCAGAACCATGGCGGATATGCCATGTCCTACACGAACTTTGACCAGGAAGTGTATGTCACAAACATGAACGGTATTTATCCAAAGGCAAACCGCTATCTGTCTCTGGTAAAACGCTCTGACGAAGCATTTCAGGAGCTGGTAAATTATTTCAGCAACGTGTCCGAGCCAACCATTATTTGTATGTTTGGCGATCATCTGCCATCTCTTGAAGATGAGTTTTATGAAGAATTGTTCGGCACAAGTCTGGATAATCTCTCCACGGAACAACAGCAGTTTCGATACACAACGCCGTTTATTATCTGGGCAAACTACGATATTCCGGAAACGACCTTAAATCATATCAGTGCAAATTATTTGTCCACCCTTCTGCTGCAGACTGCAGGCTTGCCAGTGACACAGTACAATAAATATCTGGCTGCACTGTATCAGAAACTTCCGGTTATTAATACTGTCGGATATATTGATTCTGACAATACTTATTACTCACATAATGACAGCAGCAAATACGATGATCTGCTTTACCAATACCACTGCCTGGTATACAATTCACTCATTGACCGGAATAACCGTGATTCCTCGGTATTTTTCATGGATCAATAACCTTAACTAAAAAAGACCTGAGAATATGTCTCTTTTCTGACTATTCTCAGGTCTTTTTTTATCTCAGTCGAGAAGACTCCAACTTCTGCAAGGATTTCCGAAACTGCACCAAAAACAATATCAATGTGCAGCTCACCGCTATAATATCCGCCACCGGTTCTGCCATATATACTGCATTCGTTTTATTTTCCATAAAGTGCGGCAAAATGTATATCAATGGAATCAGCAAAATAAATTTACGCAGGATGGCCACGATAATAGAACATGGCGCATTTCCAATGGATACAAATGTCATCTGACAGGCAATCTGTATACCAAATACTAACAATACGCGGCAATAGATGCGAAGCGCTTTAGCTGTAAATGCGATGAGTTGTGCATCTGCAGTAAACAGTTTTGCAAATACTGACGGAAATGCCATAATAATCGCCCACAAAATTGTAGAATAAATCACGCAGACACAAAGCAGGATCTTGTAACTCTGCTTTACCCTGGACAAATTTTTTGCACCATAATTATAACTCGTGATTGGCTGTGCACCCTGGGCGATTCCCTGAAGCGGCAACATAGCAAATTGCATGACACTGGTCAGAATTGTCATAGCTCCTACTGCAATATCCCCACCATATTTTAACAAAGAAGAATTGAAGCAGACAGAAATCACACTCTCGCTGGCCTGCATGACAAACATGGATGCTCCAAGTGCCACGCATGGCGGAACCAACCGAAGTCCCGGCACAATATTTTCTTTTTTGATTCGAAGCAGTGTCTTTTTCCCAGACAGAAAAAACAGTACCCAGATACAGGACAGAGCCTGTGAAATTACGGTCGCCAGTGCCGCGCCCCGCACTCCCATATGCATGCCAAAAATAAAAATCGGATCCAGAATAATATTTGCAATGGCTCCGATCAGAACTGTCATCATACCTGTGGTTGCTTTTCCCTGCGCTGTAATGAATGTATTCATTCCCAGCGTAATCTGCACGAAAATTGTACCGATCGCGTAAATATTCATATATGCCGTCGCATAAGAAATCGTATTTTTACTGGCACCAAACATCAGTAACAGATCTTTGTTCCAGATCAGCAAGATCACGGTCAGAATAATGGAAACAATGATCTGAAGGCTCAGACATCCGGTCAAAATTTTTTCTGCTGTGTCGTGTTCTCCTTTTCCCATGTAGATAGATGCGCGCGGAGAACCGCCGGAGCCTACCAGTGCCGCAAATGCAGCAATGATCATGATCAATGGCATACAAACTCCAACACCCGTCAGTGCCATGCTCCCCTCTCCCGGAATATGCCCGATATACACGCGGTCTATAATGTTGTAAAGCATATTTACAAGTTGCGCAATTACCGTGGGCACAGCCAGTTTCAGCAATAATTTTCCTATTGGTTCTGTTCCCAGAAACGTCTTGTCCTGTTCCATACTATCCAAATATCCTCCTAACAAATTCCCCTTAATCATCCAGCACCGTCTTATACACATACATATGCTGCATACTGAAAGTGGTTGCATGCTGATTCCATCATCATCTTACAATAGCATTTTTCATTTCCTATAAATCTGTATGATATCGTATACTATTTTACATGAAATGGCAAGCAATTCGTCATAAACAGTATCTGGTATTCAATACTACTTCTGCTCGTTTTTCATTCTTTTTGTATTGACTTGCTCTGCCATCTGATGTAAAATAATTTTGTTTTGATTATCAAACTTTTTTTATACAAAAAGTAAAACGTAACACACATATGATGATAATATTATTAATTAATGGAAAGTGAGATTTTGAAGATGAAATTAATGAAATCACTGCATCTGAAAGATAAGTTTTTAAAGCTCCCGATCATTCAGGGAGGAATGGGAATCGGTGTCAGCCGCTGCCGTCTGGCAGGTGCTGTTGCAAAGGAAGGCGGTATGGGTGTCCTCTCCACTGCTCAGATTGGCTATGACGATCCTGATTTTGCAAAACATCCGGAAGAAACAAATTTAAAAGTGTTGCCAGAACAAATTAAAAAAGCAAAAGAAATTGCTGATGGAAATGGGATGGTAGCTGTAAATATCATGGCCGTTACTCAATTGTATGAAACCTATGTCAAGACTGCCTGCGCAGCCGGTGTGGATGCTATTATCTCCGGTGCCGGGCTTCCGACAGAGCTTCCAAAATTTGCTGACGGTTATGACGTGGCTTTGGCTCCTATTGTATCCAGTACGAAATCTGCCAATGTCATTTTGAAATTCTGGGATAAAAAATATCATCGCACTGCTGATTTTCTGGTCATTGAAGGGCCATTGGCTGGTGGACATCTCGGTTTTTCCACAGAACAGCTGGAAGATATTTCAGGGCTTGATTATGACACAGAAATCCGCAACATCATTACATTAAAGCAGACGTATGAAGAAAAGTATCAGACTACCATTCCGGTATTTGTCGCCGGAGGCATGTTCACTGCCGAAGATGTAAAACATGTCCTGGAACTGGGCGCTGATGGTATTCAGGCAGCAACCCGTTTCGTAGCTACAGAAGAATGTGATGCCAGCAGCGCTTACAAACAGGCTTATGTAAATGCTACAGAAGATGATGTTATTATTATCAAAAGCCCTGTGGGAATGCCTGGTCGTGCCATCAAAAATGCTTTTATCGAGCGAATGCTTACTGCACCAGACAAAATTTCCCACTGCTTTAACTGTCTGAAAGCATGTAATCCAGCCACAGCACCTTACTGTATCACACAGGCACTGATCAATGCTGTCGTCGGAGATTTGGATAATGGATTGATCTTCTGCGGTTCACGGGTAGGTGAAATCCATGAGATTACTACTGTGGCAAAACTGATGCAGGAATTGACTGTGTAAAGAATTCACCCAACCAACATTACGCTGGCCGTAATACCCGCCACGGTCGCCACCAGTGCCCCGGCCAGCGTCCAACGTGTCTTTTTCACTTTCACTGTCATAAAATAAATACTCATTGTATAAAATATCGTCTCACTGCTGCTCATCATAACTGATGCAATCTGTCCCAGCCGGGAATCTGTTCCAAACTGCTCATAAACATCCAGCAGCAAGCCGGTGGCTGCCGAAGAAGAAAACATTCGGACTACCGCCAGCGGAACAAGCTGCGCTGGAAATCCAATTCGGTCTGCACAGCTGCCAAATGCTCCTGACAGAGCGTCAAGCAGCCCGGAAGCGCGTAAAATACCCACTGCTACCATCAATCCTGCAAGGGTAGGCAAAATATCTACCGCTGTCTTTAAACCGTCTTTTGCACCTTTTACAAAGTCTTCATAGGCATTACGCCTGTTCAGTAATCCTGCCATAAGAATCACCACTATAAAAAGTGGGATAATAAAATCCGATAAAAACAATAATACACGCTGCATACTTCAATATCCTCGTTTTCTGTCTACTGCTGACATGATTTTTGCAAATATTATTCCCGCCAGCGTAGAACATGCTGTCGCAACAATCGCCGCTCCCACAATACCTGTCGGATTCGGCGAACCGTACTGGCTGCGATACGCAATAACTGTCACCGGGATCAATTGAAGAGAAGAAATATTTAACACCAGAAAGGTACACATTTCCGTAGATGCTTCTTTTTCTTTTCGTACAGATGCATGACGGATCCGGTCAGAACCGAAATCATATTTTTTCTGATAAGGCTGGTGCACTGCCTGCGTCAGCGTCCGTTCTTTCTCCAGTTCATCCAGATCTTTCATCGACTGCAGCCCAGCCGGAGTTGCAGCCCAGCCAAGACCAAAGAAATTGGCAATGCAGTTAACGGCAATGGATTTACAGGCTGGATGCTCCCGTGGCACACGCGGAAAAAGAAAATGAAGTAATGGATAAATCCGGTCTGCCGCCCGCTTCATCATGCCGGCACTTTCCGCTATCCTCATAAGCCCAACCCAGAAAGCCAGCACTCCTGCCATTGTGATGCACAATGTTACTGCCTGTTGGGCAGAGTCCAGTGCCGCGTCCGTAACCGCCGGCAGATTCCCGGTAAAGGCGGCATATACGATCCCCGCCAGAATCATAAAAATCCATAAAAAATTCAGCATAAGCTGTCTGCTCCCTCGGGACTTTCTAACAACTTATGCTGAAATTACTGTCAATATGTTTTTATTTTCCATAGTTACGGAAAAAGGTACTCAGATTCGTAAGCGCTTTTACCAATACTTTCGTCTGCTCCTCATCCAAACCGTTCAGCGTCGCCTTGATCATCTCATCATGAAAGTCCGCATGGTGATAATACGCTTTCACGCCTTTATCTGTCAGGGAAATCAAAACCACACGACGATCCTTTTCGCTTCTGACACGCTTTACATACGCTTTCTTTACAAGGTTATTGATGGCGATGGTCAGTGTTCCAACTGTGATGGACAAATCCTTTGCTACCGCTGACATACTCCGGGGCTCATCCAGTCCGATTGCCTCAATAATATGCATATCATTATTGGAAATGTCCCTGAACTCCTCCGTGATGATCGCTTTTTCCTCTATATTCATGATTTCATTAAATAATTTGACCAACAGGTCATGAAGTGTATCGTATCCTTCCACCGCGCCCTCCTACACTGTGTACTCTTGTAATGTTTATATATTACTTTGTATATCAAATATTTTGGTCGGTTGACAATTTTATTATACACAATCTGCATCACTCCCGCAAGTGACAAATCCGCTGATTTTCTATTATAAATCTGCAAAGTATGCATATCTATATAATAATTCTATGTATAATTGTCTGGTATTCACTATGCGCCACTGTCACTCCCGTTTTTTTAAAAAAATCCGTTTTTCCCTTTGCCTCTCCCTTTTCCTTATTGCCCTCGGCATCTTTTGTGCTGCTGTCTGTAAGTGTGCCGATTCCAACACCTGGATTGCACAGTTTTTAAACGAAGAGCGTACAAATACTCCGAATCGTATTCAGGACTCTCACTCTGCGCCGGAGCAATCAGACGCCAGTCATGCCGACGCTGCTTTTGATCGTTATCTGGCGCAGCTTTTTCGGCAAGAAGCAGCGGCCAATCTGCTGAATCTCCACTATACACTGGAAAATCCAGACGCATATGGTATCACTGAATACCAGACCTCTCTTGGTTCTTACACATCCAGATCTCCACAAAAAGCCGCGGCCTTTGCGGAAAATATTCTCACCGCACTGCAGCAATTTGATTCTGAAAAACTTTCTGTCAAAAACCAGCTGACGTTGGATATTCTTAACAATCATCTGACCCTGACCAAAACAGGTGCAGCCTTTTACTGTTATGATGAGCCATTGAAACCTTCCACAGGTCTGCAGTCACAGATTCCAATTCTGCTGGCTGAATACACCTTTCAGAGTCAAAAAGATGTCACGGATTATCTGGCCTTACTTGCGGACATTCCACGATATTTTTCACAAATCTGTGCATATGAAAAAGAAAAATCCGCCACCGGACGTTTTATGCCATCCTACACTGCAAAAAGTATTATCGACCAATGTCATGATTTTACCGCAGATTCCAGTCAGCACTATCTGATAAGTACATTTGTTCAAAAACTGAGCACATTGACTGATCTGTCTGAAAATGAACAGTTGGCCTATCAGGAACAGAATCAGGCTATTCTGTCGCAGAAAGTATTTCCGGCTTTTAACGAGCTGGCAGACACATTGGAAACACTTTCTGATACTGCAATCAACGAAGCCGGGCTCTGTCACTTCCCCGAAGGCACAAAATATTATGAATATCTGGTTCGCAGCTGCACCGGAAGCAATGACAGTATCGCTTCCCTAAAAAAACGTACGGCAGATCAACGCAAAAAAGATCTCCTTCTCGTATCACAACTGCTAAAACAGAACCCTGATCTGCCCTCTGAACCGGAAAATTGCACCATTATGACACAGTCGCCGGAAGAAATGCTTGTCACTCTGCGCAATGCTATTTCAGGAGATTTCCCGGCATTTCCAGAATGTAACGCAACAGTCAAATACGTGGATGAAGCTATGGAAGACTATCTCTCTCCTGCCTTTTATCTGACATCACCCATGGATCATTTGACGGAAAATGCAATCTATATCAATCAAAAAAATGGTTACAAAGGCATCCGACTATTTACAACCCTGGCCCATGAAGGATTTCCGGGGCATTTGTATCAGAATGTCTATTTTCACAGCAAATGCCAGCAGCCGATTCGCGCACTGCTGAGCTTTCCAGGTTACACAGAAGGGTGGGCTACCTTTGTGGAACTTCATTCTTACACCTATGCGGGACTGTCTGAAAATGCTGCCAGACTCTGTGCAGCAAATCAGGCAGCAATCCTGAGTCTGTATGCCACTGCGGATATCGGGATTCATTATGATGGTTGGACATTGGATGACACAGCAACGTTTTTCGATACTTATGGATTCACTGACGAAGAAACGATTCGGGATATTTTTGAACTGATCGTGGCTGAACCTGCCAATTATCTGAAATATTATATCGGTTATCTGGAATTTCACGATCTGCAGGAGGATATGAAAAAGCAGAATCCGGATATTTATACGGACTCTGCCTTTTATAAAAAAGTACTTGAAATCGGACCGGCGCCTTTCGAGATCCTACGGAAGTACGTACTTGAGGATTAAATCACCCATTCTGCACAGGTATCGTTCCTTCTGCCTGCCGTTTTTCCAGTCGTTTCATAATTGCAAGAAATACCGGCATTACTACCGCGGTCGCCGCAATCCATGCAGTCTGATCTGTGAAACATACTGCCATAAAACCAAATTTCGGAATAACAAATATCGCCATCAGACCTCTGGCCAGCAGTTCACTTAAACCGGCAAACATGGCAATCACACTGTAACCAAGTCCCTGAATCGTCAATCGTGTACAGTTTAAAAATGCCAGGAAGAAATAGAAGAATCCTGCACATGTCAGCAGCTGCTGCGCATAACCAAGCACTTCTGTCTCGCTGCCTGATACAAAGATCAGAGCAATTTTGGAGCCGGCAAATATTAAGACAATTCCAATGGCAATACTGTAAATCACTGAAATGACAATTCCGGATCTCAGCCCTTCCCGGATTCGCTTCAGATTGCCAGCACCAAGGTTCTGGCTGCCAAAAGTAGCACTGGCTGTGGCAAATCCATCATACGGACACATAGCCAGCTGTTTTACCTTTGTAGCTGCTGCAAATGCAGATACATACACAGCATCCAGTGCATTTACAGCGCTCTGAAGCAAGATACTTCCGATTGCTGTAATGGAAAACTGCAATCCCATTGGGACCGCCATGCTAACCAGTGTCTTTATGTAATGCATATCCAGTTTGCGCTCCTGATACTCTGTTTTCAGAATATCATACTTTTTCTTCATATATACGAAACAAAGTATACCGGAAATTGCCTGGGACAGAATCGTTGCCCATCCCGCACCTGCTGTTCCTAATTTAAAACCAATGATAAACAACATGTCCAGAAAAATATTCATTACTGCTGACATCACCAGGAAATAAAACGGTGTCCTGGAATCTCCTAAAGACCGGATAATACCAGCCACTACATTGTACAAAAATGTAAATGGGATTCCAAGAAAAATGACGAAGAGGTAATCATATGCACCCTGATAAAACTGATCTGGTGTCTTCATCCAGGTCAGAATAGAACCACACAGTACGCAGGTTACAACTGTCATGATGACAGCGAGAAAAACAGCCAGATACGCTGCGTTCATCACAAATTTACGCATCTCACTGTAACTTTTTGCGCCAAATCTCTGCGCTACGGGCACAGACAGTCCCGTGCATGTACCAAGACAGAAGCCAATGATCAGAAATGTAATAGAAGTTGTAGAGCTTACACTGGTCAGGGCATTCAGCCCCAGATAGCGGCCTACAATTACAGTATCTACCATGTTGTACATCTGTTGAAACAGATTTCCAAGTACCAACGGTATGGAAAACTGCCAGATCAGCTTCATTGGACTTCCAACAGTCAAATCTCTTATCATAATACCTCCCTGACTCTAACTTCAAGAATGCTGCTGCATTCTTATTGCTAAATACATCTTACATTACATATACCTTTTTCGTGTGATTCTATTTTTCTTCTGCATTTAATAACATCTGATAGATCTCACGTTTCCCAACTCCCCGGTCTTTGGCCACCTGCTTCATGGCACTTTTCCGATCCATACCGTTACTTAAGTAACGCTCCATATGCTCCTCCACGGAAATGCTCTCCCAGGATTGCTGCTGCTCCTGCACCAGCTCTTCCCGGCTTCTCCCTTCAATGACCAGGACACACTCCCCGCGAACACCCTGCTCTTCATAATAACGGATCGCCTCGGAAAATGTCGTCTGAAATGCAGTCTCAAATTTCTTGGTCAATTCCCGGCAAACGGTCAGTCTGCGGTCACCCAGTGCGTTCTGAAGTTCTTTTAATGTAGCAAGCAGATGGTGTGGTGCCTCATAAACGATCAGTGTCCTTGTGTCAGTTTTCAACTCTTCCAACACCGCTGCACGCTCTTTTTTCTCCTTCGGCAAAAATGCCTCAAAGGAAAAACGGCGTGTCGGCAAACCAGACAGAGTTAAAGCAGTAATGCAGGCCGCTGCCCCCGGAAGAGAAGTCACTTCAATTCCCTGCTCATAACAGATGCGCACCAGATCTTCTCCCGGATCAGAGATGCCCGGCGTGCCCGCATCCGTAATTAGTGCAATATTCATACCATGCTGCATTTTTTCTGCCAGCTGATATGCTTTCTCCACTTTATTGTACTCATGGTAGCTCGTCAGTGGCGTTTTGATGTCAAAATGATTCAGCAGATGAATAGAATTTCTGGTATCCTCTGCTGCGATCAAATCTACCTCTTTTAAGATGCGCAGCACGCGAAGGGTAATATCCTCCAGATTTCCGATCGGAGTCGCACATAAGTATAATTTTCCAGCCATAATTCACTTCCTCCTAGTATCCGTACACCTCATATATTTCATCTGTATATTTCCCCGGCTCTTTGTATACAATCAATGGTTTCTCCACGGTCATGCGGCTTTTTCCACCGCGCAGTCCCTCAATCAGCACCATATTCGGTTCCCGATCCACATAAGGATATACCAGACGCATCCGTTTCGGCTCAATACGGTACTGCACCATCATAGAAATGATCTCTGCCAGTCTAAACGGTCGGTGCACCATATAAAAGCGGCCTCCCGGCGTGAGAAGCTTCGCACTCTCCCGGATAATATCTTCCAGACTGCACAATACTTCGTGTCTGGCAATAGTTTTTGCTTCATGCAGATTCGTCAGTCCGTGCTGTGCGGTCATATATGGTGGATTTGTCGTTACGACATGAAAAGAAGATGCTCCAAAAATTTTTGAAGCATCCTTAATATCACCTTCTACAATGTCGATCCGATCCTGCAGATTATTCAGCATCACACTACGTCGTGCCATATCTGCACTCTCTGGCTGAATTTCCAGACCAGTAAAATGCTTTCCATCGGTCTTGGCTTCCATCAGGATCGGAATAATTCCGTTTCCACAGCCAAGATCCAGACAGTTTTCATTCTTTTTTGCCCGGGCAAAGCCGGACAGCAGCACCGCATCCATGCCAAAACAAAATTTTTCAGGATTCTGGATAATGCGGTATCCGTTTCGCTGTAATTCGTCGATTCGTTCTCCCGGCAATATATTACTCATTTAACTTGGAATGTCCTCCCTTGTCTTCTAACTCAGCAAGTTTGCGCATTTCCTCTTTACTCAGACGCTCACCATGATCTCTGCGGCGCTTTGCACGGAATTTCAGCTGTTTTACCGGATATTCCCGGATTTCTTTCTCATCACCGATATCCACGATTACTTTCACCAGCTGACGCAATACGCTGACACTCTGGACTTCACCTTTCAAACCGTCCGCGGTTGTCACTCGGTCTCCCACGTTCGGCAGATGGTTATTCAAATACTCATATGTTTCTTCTTCATTTTTCAGACAACACATCAATCGTCCGCATACACCGGAGATCTTCGTTGGATTCAGAGACAGGTTCTGCTCTTTCGCCATCTTGATCGACACTGGTGCAAACTCTGTCAAAAATGTATGACAGCAAAGCGGACGTCCACAGATACCGATACCGCCAAGAATTTTGGTCTCATCACGGACACCGATCTGACGCAGCTCGATTCTGGTACGAAATACGCTGGCCAGGTCTTTTACCAGCTCACGGAAATCAATTCGTCCGTCTGCTGTAAAATAAAACAGCAGTTTGTTGTTGTCAAACGTATACTCTGCCTGCACAAGCTTCATGGCCAGACCATGCTTTTCGATTTTTTCCAGGCAGATCTTGTATGCATCTTTTTCTTTCTCATGATTCTTCTCTTCGATGCGGTCATCCTCCGGTGTCGCCACACGAATCACCGCCTTCAGCGGCTGAATGACTTCATCATCTGTAATGTCCTTTGGCGGGACAATTACGGTACCGTATTCGATACCTCGGGCAGTCTCCACAATGACGTGGCTGCCTCTCTCCAGTTTCAGGTTTTTTGGGTCAAAATAATACACTTTTCCCGCCTGACGGAATCTTACTCCAGTTACTTTTATCATCTAATATTCTCCTTGATTGTCAATGCCAGCATCTCTATCGTCAGGTCAAAATTTACATTTGCCCGAATTCGCCGATCTGCTGTCGCGATTGCTTCTAATATGAGTTGCAGCCCATGGTAAGAGCATCTTTCCGCCTGATGTCGGATTTCCAGCGACTGCTCACGGAAGATCAGCTGCTCCTCTGATCCTGCTGCTTTATATAATAACACATCCCGATACCAAAACAAAACCAAATCAAAAAATTCTCTGATATCATCTTTAAAATCGTTCAGTGGTTTTATCTCCTGTAATAAATCATATTTGCGGATATCTCCCAGTCTGCGTAAAAGTGAAACCGTAACGTCCTTCAGTTCATTGAATCGTTCCGAAGAAGCCAATGCTATCGCACGCCCCACATTTCCGCGGGCAAATGCGGCACAAACTTCCGCTTTGTAATCCGGTACCTGCCGTTTTTTCATCAGAAACTCCCGGATCTTCTCATCACTTACCGGCTTGATATCCAACATTACACAACGGGAACGGATTGTCTGCAAAAATGCATCCGCATTTGTTGTCAGAAGCAGAATTACCGCATAAGATGGCGGTTCCTCTATGGTTTTTAGCAGAGCATTCTGCGCCTGCTGGTTCATTTTCTCCGCTTCATCTACAATGTATACTTTATACTTACTGCTGTAAGGTTTGATCTCTATATCATGATTGATCTGTTCACGAATATCCGCTACTGAGATCGTATTAGCCTTTTCATGCGTCAGATAAATAATATCCGGCTGATTGTTACCTAAAGCCTGGTTGCAGGAATGGCATTCCATACACGGTTGTGCAACCACCTCCGGATGCAGTTCCTCCCTCGGCAATCCGGCCATCTGCTCACGGTTCCGAATGGATGTCTCACACTGCAAAGTCATGGCAAAAGCCTGCGCCAGCATCATTTTCCCACTGTCTTTCGGTCCATTGATGATATACGCATGCGATACTTTATCCATCACGATTGCACTCTGCAGGTGCGCAATCAGTTGTTCATGTCCGATAATGTCATGAAATCCTGCCATTACTGTCCCTCGCTACTACTAATTTATTTCTATATATTGATTAGGATGTCAAAACTGTAAAGCGGACATTCACAATCCGCTTTCGCTACTTGCTTTGCACTCCCTCGATCCTTTCCGCAATCTCCTTTGTCACCTGCTCCAGATCCCTGTTCTGGAAACGCTTCACAATGCCTGCTTGTTCCAGTTTTTCCTCGGAAAAATCCTTTTCATCCGCCAAAAATCTCCGACACATTTCTGCATACTTTGGCTTCTCCTGAGAACGTTCGCGGTCCAATGCACGCTGCAAACGCACTCCATCATCCACTTCCACATAAATTGGGCAGACATGATCTGCTCCAAAATAATCCCTGATCTGTTCATAAGCTTCCAGCGTTCCAATCATCAGATAATCACTCTCCGCCAGACAGATCTGTCCGTCATCTGCTGTAAAATATTTCCATATACCATATACTGTGTTGTATGCACGCAGCTCGATGATTTTTCCGGCATCTTCAAATTTCTTCACCTGCTCCTCTGAACAAAAAAAGTAAGATTCTCCTTCCACTTCTCCAGACCGGATTGGTCGGGTTGTATAAGGAACCACACGTCGCACTTTCAAATTCTCCATTGCCAGAAGGCGGTTATATATGGTGTCTTTCCCAGATGCACTTTTTCCCATCAGACAATAGATTTTTCCCATGACTTCTTCCTGCTTTCATTCTAAAACTATCAATAGCTACAGTATATTACAGATTTCCAGCCTTTGTCCACTGTAATCTTTCATTCCCTCAACCTCCATATTCCGGCTCTGGCAAATGCGAAGTGTCTGCAGAATTTCTTCCGTCACACGCTCACCAGGTGCCAAAATCGGAATTCCCGGTGGATATAGATAAACAAATTCTCCGGATACAGCTCCGGCAGATTCCATCAAAGGTACGCTCTGCTTTGCTTCATCCATTGCCTCTGCGATTTCTATTACTTTCTCTGCTTTGCGATAAATGTCATCCGTGGTAAACATAGTATTTGACATATCATGATCATTACAAGTATTTCTGTCAATTTCCCACAGAGCTGCAAACAAACGGTCAAAACCTTCCTGAGTATCCATACATGTGGTCAGTGCAGTCACATAATGCCCGGAAGCCATCTCCATTTCCAGATGATACTTCTCTGTCAGAAGTTCTGCCAGTTCCTGTCCGTGAAGCCCAACGTCTTCGGCACAGATCAGAATTTTTGACGGATCCCGATCCCAGATACCCGGTTCTGATTTCCCGGTTCTCCGGCTTTTCCCACGTGGAGAAAGCACTGTGATCCGTTGTAATTTTTTGCATTTTTCATAAAAATCATGCAGTCGCTTTTCATATACTGCAAACAGCTCATCCCCCTGTTCCTGTATCATTCTGCTGCAGCGGTCAAGCCCTGCCATCAAAAGATACGATGGTGAACTGGTCTGATAAATGCCCAGATAACGTTTTACCCGTTCCAGGTCGACCCATGGATTCTTTCTATAATGAAGCAATGCGCTCTGTGTATAAGCCGGCAATGTCTTATGTGCACTCTCTATGCACAAATCTGCACCGAATGCCAGTGCTTTCTGTGGAAATCCTTTTGAAAAGCCAAAATGTGCGCCATGAGCTTCATCCACAATCAGTGGTATGCCTTTTTCATGTACGTATTGTGCAATCGCTTCGATATCTGAAACCACGCCGTCATACGTCGGAGATGTCAGCAAAACTGCTTCTGTGTCTGGATACTGCTCCAACATGTCACGCACCTGCTCCGGACAGATACTCCCCTGAATACCAAACTCTGTCTGCTCCGGATAGAGATATGACGTTTTCAGATTCATGAGATAGACCGCATGATACACCGATTTATGGCAATTGCGCGCCATCAGCAGACGGCCTCCTTTTTTCACGGTTCCGCACACTGCAGCCAATAATCCTGCTGTACTTCCGTTTACAAGAAAAAATGTCTCATCCGCGCCGGCTATCCTGGCTGCACGATGCTGAGCCTCACGTAAAATTCCTTCCGCATGATGCAAGTTATCAAACCCGGTAATCTCCGTAATATCTATCTCTTCCGGCATCCAGCTTCCCACAAGCTGACGCTTGTGCCCCGGCATATGAAATGGATAAGCATCTGTCTGACGATAAGCCAGCAATTTTTCATCCAGATATTGTCCTTTATTTTGCTCCATCTTGGTTCTTCTCCCTCTAACTATGTATGTACTACGCTATCATACCATATTTTTACGCATAGAGAACACGTTTGACAGGAAATTCGACGTAATTTTCCATCAAGATTAGAAACTGCCGATACATGGAGCAAATTTCCACATATCGGCAGTTCTAGCTTTGTCCGAATATCTTTTATAAAGATAATATATTTACTTTTCTAATATATCAGATGAATTTCTACTAACGTACGTCTTTGTCGATCGGCTCTACTTTTAATACGCACATAGCAACGAGTCCAATCACAGCCATAACTGCCATGATGATATATGCCAGCTGGCAAGTAGGATCGATTGAGTTACAAGCAGATACTACTGTAATACCAACACCTGTCATAACAGAGTTCAGCGGCTGGATAACAGAAAATGCGTTTTTGAAATCATAACGTCCCCAGATAGCTGCTGTACAGGATACCATTAAGTTTGAGGATCCTCCCAGCATTACAGCAAGGATCGGAAGAGAGATATAATGTAATGCTGTTACATGTGTTAAGCAGCACAGAACTGCTACAAATGCCAGCACATTGATCAGGATACCTGTCTTCTTTGTACCGATTTTGACATCTAACCAACCTACTACGATAGATCCCGGGATAGCAAGTACACCTGCGATACCAAGCATCTGAAGTACATTCGGAAGCTCATATCCCATAACCATGAATTTTGTTACGAAGTTGGACATGATACCCATGGACATGAAACCTGTGATACCAACTGCGATCCA
>CAKREL010000003.1 GCA_934317205.1 uncultured Eubacterium sp. | reverse complement strand
AAACTGTTTTTGAGTTTCTCGCCGTCGGTAATCGACGTATAGCAGTTCTTTTGTATATTGTCAAGGGTGGCGTAAATGGAACAAAGCAGAAACGAACTCCAACGAAAATTTTTCAGGTTCTTGTTGGAGTTCGTTTCTGCTTGTTCCAAACCACCCTAATCCTGGCCCTGTTTGATCTCGCCACGTTCGCAGCGATTTCCCCAGGAATCAATGAGTTCTCCATCGCGGTAAACGCAGATGATCTCGCAGTGGTTTGCACAGTTTGGACATACAACTTCGCGAGTTACAAATTCCATATCTGCCACATCAAAACTGAACGGTTTCTCAATGCCACAGCCAAGTGCAAGAATCGCAGCACCGTAACATCCCATCAGATGTCCGTTCTCATCTACGATGATATCTTCTCCCAGAGAGTCAGCAAAGGCTTTTACAACGCCTTCATTTTTACTTACACCCCCCTGAAATACGATTGGAGGAAGGATTTTCTTTCCTTTTCCGATATTGTTTAAGTAGTTATTTGCAACAGCATTACATAAACCGGCAATGATATCTTCTTTTTTATGTCCCATCTGGATTTTATGAACCAGATCAGATTCTGCAAATACTGTACACCGGGCAGCGATTGGAGTAGGATTCTTGCTTCCAAGGGCAATCTTGCCGAATTCTTCTACTTCCACACCGAGACGACGGGCCTGGCTGGAAAGGAATGAACCGGTTCCGGCTGCACAGAGAGTATTCATAGCATAGTCCACAGCCACACCGTTTTCCACGCAGATGATCTTGGAATCCTGTCCACCAATCTCGAGAATGGTGCGGACATCCGGATGCAGGGTTGTCGTTCCTACTGCGTGAGCGGTGATCTCATTTTTTACAATGCTGGCGTTGCACATGGCACCGACCAGTTTACGGGCACTTCCAGTTGTTCCGGCAGCAACGACTTTATATTCATTCTGATCAATTTTTTCCCCGAGGGCAGCAATTACTTTTTTGGCTGCGCCCATCGGATTTCCCTCAGTCCAGAGATAGATTCCGGCGAGGATGTTTTTTCCTTCATCGATAATGACACCTTTAGTGGAGATAGATCCGATGTCAATTCCTAAATATGCTTTTTTCAAGATTTTGTTACTTCCTTTCTCATGGCGATCATATCATAAAATGCTTCCAGACGAGTTTCAATACCGGTATCACTGGTCTGTGTATCATAGTTTAAGTACAGCACTGGAATTTTGTAGTCAGAGCTGATGTTATGCAATACCGGAACGGCATCCATTTCTGGTGTACAGCCGAAAGATTTTACATGAACCAGTCCGTCAAAGCCTTTTTCAGCATAATGTTCTGCCAGGGCGATGGTGGAAATACTGGAACTTCCCATGTCAAATTTTGTATATTTGCTGGAAATCTTTTTCTGGATATTGACCCAGAGGGAAGATGGAAATTTATACAGGTCATAGGTAAGATAACCTTTTAATTTCTTCAGAGTTCCTTCATCCGGACAGAGAAGTACACTGTTGGAGAGGTTCATCCAGCGATGCACTTCCGCACCCATCTGCGCAATTTTTTTCTCAATTTCATGATTGGAATAAGGATCCATAATGGTGAAATATTCACCGACCACACCGACACGCAGCGGATGCTCCGGTTTGTTTTTTGGAATAGCATCAAAGTCTGAAATAGTCTGCTTGTAGATGCGGTTGACATCTCTTAATCCTTTGGCTTTGCGAAGCTGTGCCAGAAAACGATTGTATACTTTATCATAAGAGCCCTTTTCAATCTCAAATCCCATGTTCTGACGGTAGTTATCTTCTACCTTATCAATAACCGTGATCATTTTGGCGGTGGCAGGCAAGGCCTTGGCCATCTGAAGTAATGTCGCATTTGGGGCAAACTGTTTCATGCCTTTTAGCATGCCAATGAGGTTTTTGTAGCGGAAGAGGGTTAAGTTGAACATGTCAAAGTCATACCCCATATCCTTTAAAATCTGCTCATGAAGTTCGCCATAGTAGCCCAGTCGGCAGGTTCCACCCGTCTGGATCAGAACGTTGGCGCCCTGCTCCAAAGCTTCGATGTAACAGCCCATCATACATTTGAATGGCGCACAGACAAAATCAGGGCTGTATTTTGCTCCAAGTTCAATCGTTCGTTTTGTCATGGCAGGTGGAGCCAGATATTCCAGATGCAGACCGTTATTTACAAAGTACTGGATTGGAATGTCATAGTTTCCAAGTTGCGGATAACATAGTTTATATTTTTTTTCTGGCATTACAGACGTGCCTCCTTTCGGAAACGGATAATATCAATAAAACTTTCCAGACGGGTCTCAATACCAGCGTTTCCGTCCTGGCTGTCGAGGAGCAGGTTCAGGATCGGGCGGTCTTTGATCCGGCGGATGATCATCTCATTGACCATGGAATCAGGTCCGCACGGAAATGCAGTAAGCAGGATAATACCATCCACATCGTTGTGATATTTGGAAATTGCTCCAAGCAGCTCTCTGTTCATGATCCACGGAACTGCTTTGCAGATAGTCAGGGAATCCGTCTGTGCCTGCTTTAAATCTACGGCATCAGAACAGATAGGAACAGCATCCAGCTGTTCAATTCCCTTCATGATCGGCTTTCCGATATATTCATCATAAAGGTTGTAGCTGTGTCCAACTACAAGGATTTTGATGCGGTCATCATGCAGTTTTGCTTCTTCTTCCTGAATATGCTTTTTGTGAGCTTCCTTCCATGCGGCGTATGCGTTCTGATAGGCTTTTCTGGCCTGGCTTTCAGAAGCACCGAGAGAAACACCGAGCATCACATAAGCCTGTTCTTCCGGGCATTTCTGCTGAAGGTCCACGTTGCAGGTGATAAAGTTAATATCATGCCCGCGGAAAGTGTTGACAGCCATGTCATACAGTGCTTCAAAACGGGAGCACATTACACCGTCTTTTCCGTAATTTGCGATACGCGGAACAAAGACAACGTCACATTTTCCCTCCAGGGCAGAGACATGTCCAAAAAATAATTTGCTTGAGAGGCAGTTCTCGTCAATGGCATAGTGACTGCCTGCATCCATAAGTGTTTTGTTTGTATGTGGACTTGCAATGGTTTCATGACCAAGTTCCTGAAAAAAGTTTTCCCAGAGAATGTGGTAACGATAATAAAGCAAAGCCCGAGGTATTCCGATTTTCATATGTTATATACATCCATTCTTTTTAAAATAATTCAGATAAGCGCTAAACAGCTTCTCATCCACCGGTGGACAACTGATTCCGGATTGGTTTAACAGTACGTTGGCTTTTGTACAGTCATAAATGGTATCTTTTCCAACAAAGTGGCGCAGCACGCCAGGGTTGGCATCAGTACCGCTTTCAAACAGGCATGCGAGTAAGGTAAGGGCATTTTCCGATGCAGTAGCCTGCTTTAGTTTACTCTTCCATGCACCGAACGAAATGTAGCGCACCGGATAACCGTTTGCACGGATATAAGAGATTGCTTTTTTCACCGGAACAGGTTCTGGATTGACCAGGTTGAAGGCTTGATCCATGGCTTCCAGTTTGCGGGAGATGCAGCAGATTGCATCTGCGACAAAATCCACAGGTGTCATGTGCATACAGTAGCTTGTGCGTGGGATTGCCTGCATCTGGATCGTTCCAACGATCATACGGCTGACCATATCATCCATTTCCCAGATACCATTGGCTGCGCCGGTGATATCGCCAGGGCGATAGATCACAGTGTGCAATCCGCGTTTTTGGGCAATGTCTACAAGTTTCTCAGAGACCCATTTTGTCTCAGAATAAGCAAGCGAGAAACCATGTGCAGTATTCAGAGGATCATTTTCGTATACCCGTTTTCCTTTGTTGTTCGGAGTGTCGTAGACACTGTAGGAAGAAATATAATGGTAATATTTTGGGTTGATGGCGCATGCAAGCCGCAGGGTTTCCACGGTGCCATAAACATTGGTTTCCTTCAGGAACTCATATGGGAAGATAAAATTCAACAGAGCTCCATTGTGATAGATGACCTGGATCTTTTTGGCCAGTTCCTGCCACAGATCATCGGAAAGCCCCAGTTTTTCTGTGGATAAGTCTCCAATGACCGGATGCAAAAAGGCACGATAATCTTCTTCCCAGCATTCATAATGCTTCATGTTGTTGACAAGGCGTTCCAGACCGGCTTCTTCGGAGTCGGCGCGCACCAGACAATACAGGTTCAGCCCATTCTTAGGATACTGTGTCAGGATTGCGCGGATCAGCTGAGCACCAAGGAATCCTGTGGCACCGGTGAGCAGGATATTTCTGCAGTCCTGCGGAGCAGTGTCATATGCACCTGCCGGAGCAATAGATGGATCCAGATGGCATTCTTGTTTCAGGTCAACAGCTTTGGAAGTGCCTTTTCCACCAGTCAGAACACGACGGACATAGTTTGCCACACCGGAGACGGAGGAGTCTAAAAGCACCTCGCGCAGATCCAGTTTGACATGAAAACGCTCTTCAATTTTGCTGACCAGTTCAAATCCCATGAGGGAATCACCGCCAAGCTCCAGGAAAGAGTCTGTAAGGCTATACTGTTCAATGTCCAATACTTTTTCAAATACGGATTTTACCTGAAGCAGGATTTCATCCGCTTTGTCTATAGATTTATCAATGATCGTTGCTTCACTGTTGCCGGTACGATAGGCATGGCTGCTGTGCAGAATTTGTAATTTACCCTGCTGATACAGATCCCTTGCTTTCAACATCTGCAACTTATTGTTGTCGGTACGCGGAATCGCGCCTCTTGGTACAAATATAATATCATAGAAAGAAAAACCAAAGCGCTCGGATACAGCAGCGTTGATCTGTCCTACTCGTTTTGTGAAATCTTCTTCCGGTTTGGATTCTACTACAGCAATGACATGCTCTTTTTCTCCGTCATTTGTGGAGAAAAATCCGAAAGCAGTGGTAGCCAGAGCAGGGACTTTCTGCATGATCAGGGTTTGCAGATCACTTGGAAAGATATTGTGTCCGTTGATGATCAGCATTTCCTTGATACGACCGGTAATATAAAGGTGACCTTCGTACAAAAATCCAAGGTCGCCGGTTTTGTAGAAGTTGCGTTCGTAGCCTTCCAGATGTATGCGGAAGTTCGCATTTTCTTTTAAATTGCCCCAATAGCCGTTGGCCACACTGTCACCGGAAATAAAGATTTCACCAATATGCAGATCCGGATACGGTTTCTTTGTCTTCGGATTGGCAATGACTACAGTGAGGTCTTTGACCGGTTTGCCGACGCTGACGATTTCTTTGACCTGTTGGTTTTCTTTTTCTTCTGCTACCAGAACTGCACAGTTTTTCTGATAAGCTTCATAATCGAGCTTTAAGGTGCGGTAGTCCTGGCTTGCAAAGGTAGCCAGGCAGACATTTTCCGCCAGTCCATAGCCTGGTGCCATGGCATTTGGGGAAAGCTGAAACATTTTGGAAAATTTTTCAACTGTCTTTGCACTGATAAATTCCGAACCATTCATAAAATGGGTCACCTGAGTCAGTGGATATCTGGCAGCTTCTTCCAGCGTAAAAATACGGGTACATGCGTCAAATGCAGAACCCGGTCCGACAGTTAAGGTAAGATTGAAGTCATGCAGCATTTTTATCCATAGCTTTGGATTTTGAAGAAACTGCATGGTGGATAAAAAGTATGCACAGGCATCTGTCGTACAGAGCGGCATGCAGATTGTAACAACCAGTCCAAGGTTATGGAAAAACGGAACCCAGGTGCCGAGGGTGCCATGATTAAAATCATAACAGGCCTGGCATTGCTCCAGATTTTTCATCAGTGCTTTCCATGTGACACGCACGCCTCGCGGTGCACTGGTAGAACCGGAAGTGTATTGCAGGTAAACCAGACGGTTTTCCGTAGCTGTCACGATGACGTCCTTTCGTTTGTACGGAGTCAGGCGGTCAGTGTAGATACGTTTCAGCCGAATCACACTGGCAAAGGCTTCACGGATCAGGCGGCCGGTGAGACTGACACCAGATTCCTGCTCCAGTGCATAATTGGAAATCAGTGCTTTTGGCTGACAGGATTTCAATACAGAGATAAAACGGGCAATTTTGCCTTCGTCCAATGGTGGTGGAATGACGGTAAAAGTAACACCTGCCATCATGCATCCAAGGATTGCATAGGTTGTGCCGTAATCCTGCATACTGAAAATGACTGCCCGATCACCTGGTCGCAGTCCCTTTTTTCGGAGTGCATAAGCAATCTCCAGAGATTTATGATAGAGGGAACGCAAGGTGATATCCTGCGATTCCCAGTCGCCGTTTTTGTATTCCAGAAAACGGTAGATAACACGTTCCGGAGACTTTTCGGTCTGCGCGGAAAGAATGTCAATGAGTGAGGTTATTTTTTTCATGATCGATTCTTTTATCTCCTCTGTTCTTTCTGCTTACATACAGAAACTTTTACTTATTAATAATAGTGCATTCCCCTATGCTTCGCAAGTTAAATAAGTATAAAATATTTGCGCCCTTGACATTCTTTTGCAATTCGCTTAGAATAACGGTTGATTATAGTTTTTTCATTTGATGATTTTCGTTGCGAGAGTGTGTGATAGTACACTTTCTTGTTAAGAAAAAGGTGAAAAATAGGAAATCGGCTGTGACAGGAAATAGTACAGATGGAAAGATCTACAGAGAGAGGATGTACATGATGACATGTATGCTGAGACATCCTTGTTTGGAACATTTGGAACCGGCCCTTGAGCCCCGTGCGAAGAGTATGGCGTAGAACCGGCGTTAACGGTTTTTGAGTGGATATGCGTAAGGGCATATAATCAGGGTGGTACCGCCGGAATTCCGGTCCCTATGAGGGATCAGCGTTCCGGCTTTTTTGTTTGGTTAAACAAGATTAAATAAGTGAAAAAGGAGATACAATTATGGCAAAGGACAAAAAATTAGTAGAAGCCATTACATCTATGGATGTGGATTTTGCACAGTGGTACACAGATGTGGTAAAAAAAGCAGGATTGACCGACTATTCCAGCGTCAGAGGATGCATGGTAATTAAACCGGCAGGTTATGCAATCTGGGAGAATATCCAGAAAGAGCTTGACCGCCGTTTTAAAGAGACAGGTGTAGAGAATGTATACATGCCAATGTTCATTCCTGAGAGTCTGCTGAATGTTGAGAAAGATCATGTAGAAGGATTCGCACCGGAAGTTGCATGGGTAACACACGGTGGATTAAATCCGTTGCAGGAGCGTCTCTGTGTACGCCCGACATCTGAGACATTATTCTGTGATTTTTATAAAAATGATATCCAGTCTTACCGCGATCTGCCGAAAGTATATAATCAGTGGTGTTCTGTTGTAAGATGGGAAAAAGAGACACGTCCGTTTCTCCGTTCCAGAGAGTTTTTATGGCAGGAAGGCCACACAGCTCATGCAACTGCTGAAGAAGCCGAGGCACGTACTGTACAGATGCTGAATCTGTATGCAGACTTCTGTGAGGAAGTACTTGCTATGCCAGTCATCCGCGGACAGAAGACAGAGAAAGAAAAATTTGCAGGAGCAGAGGCAACTTACACCATTGAGGCATTGATGCATGATGGAAAAGCATTGCAGTCCGGTACAAGCCACAACTTTGGTGATGGATTTGCAAAAGCATTCGGCATTCAGTTTACAGATAAAGAGAATAAATTACAGTATGTACATCAGACATCCTGGGGTATGACAACACGTCTGATCGGTGCTATCATCATGGTTCACGGCGATGATTCCGGACTGGTTCTGCCACCGCACATTGCACCGACACAGGTTATGGTAATTCCAATTCAGCAGAGAAAAGAAGGCGTTATGGAGAAAGCGCAGGAAATTCAGGAGCGTTTAGGTAAAGTCTGCCGTGCAAAATTAGATGATTCTGACAAGAGCCCTGGTTGGAAATTCTCTGAGCAGGAGATGCGTGGTATTCCGATCCGTGTGGAATTAGGACCGAAAGATATCGAGAATAATCAGTGTGTACTGGTTCGCAGGGACACACGTGAAAAAGTCGTTGTATCTCTGGATGAAGTAGAAACCAAAGTTCCAGAATTACTGGAAACAATTCAGAAAGATATGTTTGAACGTGCAAAAGCACATCGTGATGCACATATTTCTGACGCACACAACTATGACGAGTTTTGTGATGCTGTAGAAAATAAACCGGGATTCATCCGCGCAATGTGGTGTGGAGACCGCGCATGTGAGGACAAGATCAAAGAGGAGACAGGTGCTACATCCAGATGTATGCCATTCAATGATCAGGAGCATATTTCTGACGTGTGTGCATGCTGTGGAAAACCGGCGAAAAAACTGGTATACTGGGGTAAAGCATACTAGGAATCAGCAAAAACAGCTGATTCCCAGTATAGTAGATCGCACAGATTTGCAGAGGAAGATTTGCGGTAAAGTGGACATTCGCAATCCGCTTTCGCTACTTGCTCATGAACGCAGTATAAAAAATATGGAGTTTCAGGAGGGGTGCGTAATGAAGATTGAGTTACCGGAAAAAGTAAAAACTGTTATAGGTGAGCTGAAAGCACATGGTCATGATGCCTATGCAGTAGGCGGCTGTATCCGTGACAGTATCCTTGGACGCACACCAGGAGACTGGGATATCACCACTTCTGCCAAACCGCAGCAAGTGAAAGCGATTTTTCCACGGACTGTAGATACGGGCATTCAGCATGGAACCGTAACGGTACTGATGGGCAAAGAAGGCTTTGAAGTGACGACATACCGTATAGATGGAGAATATGAAGATGCCCGTCATCCGAAGGATGTGATCTTCACTTCAAATCTGCTGGAAGACCTGAAACGCAGAGATTTTACTATCAATGCTATGGCTTATAATGATGAGACCGGTCTGGTAGATGCATTTGACGGAATTGCTGACTTAAAGGCGAAGCAGATCCGTTGTGTCGGTGAGCCGACAGAACGATTTACAGAAGATGCATTGCGCATGATGCGTGCAGTTCGTTTTGCAGCACAGCTTGGATTTGAAATTGAAGTGAATACCAGGGTGGCCATCTGTGCAATGACAGAAAATCTGTCAAAGATCAGTGCAGAACGAATTCAGGTTGAACTGGTGAAACTGGTGACTTCTGATCACCCGGAAGAGATGAAAACCATCTATGACACCGGGATCGCAGCAGTGATATTACCGGAATTGTGTACTATGATGGAGACAGAACAGCATAATCCACACCATATTTATACAGTAGGAGAGCATACAATCCGTTCTATGCAGGAAATCCGGTCGGATAAAGTGCTGCGTCTGACTATGCTGTTTCATGATGTGGCAAAACCTGTCTGCTGCACGGAGGATGAGAACGGAATTGATCATTTTCACGGACATCCTCAAGTCGGTGCAGAAATGACACGAAAAATTTTGCGCAGACTGAAATTTGACAACGATACGATACAAAAAGTAACAGCGCTGATCCGGTCACATGATGACCGTCCGCCACTGACCGAGCGTGCGATCCGCCGGGCAATCTTTCGAAATGGAATCGAACAGTATCCAGAGCTTTTTGATGTAAAGCGTGCAGACATTCTGGCACAGAGCAGCTTTCTTCAGCAGGAAAAATTGCTGTATGTTGATCGCTATGAACACATGTATCGTCAGATTCTGGAAAAAAAGCAGTGTTTTTCACTGAAAGATCTGGCAGTAAACGGTTCAGATCTGATTGCAAAGGGAATCAAGCCGGGAAAAGAAATCGGTTCAATTCTGCATGAAATGCTTGAAAAAGTGCTGGAAGAGCCAGAATGGAATAAAAAAGAAGCATTACTGGACTGGTACTTTAGCCAAAATAAGGAAGATTTGCAGGATACTTCCTTATATCAGGAGGAAGTGTAAACCCCTTCTGATAAGCCGCAGAGCAGCTATCAAGTCATAATCTGAGACACCCCTTCATATGATAAATAGAGCGAATGGCAGCTTTACTATTATCATATAAAGGGGTGTTTTTGTGTATTATCAAGTAGAACAGATATTGGAACGACAGGAACCGGAAATAGAAAAATTTTATAAGGGTAGGGGCATCCTCATCTGTGAATCAGAAAAAGGGGTGTACGCATTAAAGGAATATTTTGGCTCCGCACAGAAAGCGGAGTTTTTATATTGGCTTGGAATTTGTCTGGAACAGCAGGGGGTCTTATGTGATTCCATGTTAAAAAATAAAGACGGTAATCTGATCACGGAAGGCATAGATCATGTATGTTATACTTTTCATCACTGGTTTTTGGGGCGGGAATGTGAGATTCGAAACAGGATGGATCTGACAGTAATTATTTCATTCCTTGCCCGGTTCCACGCGGTCTGCGATGGAACAGAATTTGAAAAAATACCGGAAGAGCCAGGTCAGAAAAAAGATCTGAATCAGGAATATGCACGGCACCACAGAGATTTAAAGCATATCCGCAGGTTTGTTTTGAAACAGAATAATAAAAGTGATTTTGAACGTCTTTTTTTGCAGTGCTATGATGAGTTTTTCCGGCAATCTGAAGAAGTAACATGTTATCTGGAACGTTATCCGGAGCTGGGCAGTGGTTATACTACAGGAATCTGCCATGGAGAAATGAACCAGCATAATATTTTGCTGACAAACGGAGGAGCTGCACTGATCCATATGGAACATGCCCATGTCGGAGCGCAGATTACGGATCTGGGCAATCTGTTGCGCAAGATTTTGGAGAAAAATGAGTGGAATCGGCAGCTTGGACTGGATCTTATCGGGGAATACTGCCGGGTACATCCCTTAAGCCGGCAAGATCTGCGGGGGCTTTACTACCGTCTGGCATATCCGGAGAAGTTCTGGAAAATTGCAAGCCATTACTACCGGACGAGAAAAGTGTGGGATTCTGGTCAGAATTATGAAAAACTGTCCCGGGAGATCCGGCAGAATCAGGTGCGCAGTCAGTTTTTGAGAGCTTTATGGGAATGCTGTGCGAAATACCAGCTGTGAGCAAGTAGCGAAAGCGGATTGCGAATGTCCGCTTTACCTTTCTTCAAGAAGATGCCGGTCACTGTATTGGCTCATAAAAAAGCGCACTTTTCATCATATATATTTAGGTAATTTCTCATACAAGCATGATACTTACCTGAATATATGTGATGAGTGAACTGGAAAAGATAGTTTCTTTTTGGTTATGGATATGTTATAATATTTGGCGTGGATATGAAACAGAAACATATCAAGGAAAGAAACGCAGGAGGTCAATCATGAGTTACAGAGAAGCATATGAATCCTGGCTGAGCAATCCGTATTTTGATGAAGATACGAAAGCAGAATTGCGCAGCATTGCAAATGATGAGAAAGAGATTGAAGATCGTTTTTATATGGATCTCGAATTTGGTACAGCAGGTTTAAGAGGTGTCATTGGAGCAGGTACAAACCGTATGAACGTCTATACTGTCCGCAAAGCGACACAGGGACTTGCAAACTATATTATCAAAGTTGGAGCACAGGAAAAAGGCGTGGCCATTGCATACGATTCCAGAAGAATGTCTCCGGAATTTGCAAATGAAGCAGCATTATGTCTGGCAGCAAACGGAATCAAGGCATATATTTTTGAAAGTCTTCGTCCGACACCGGAGCTGTCTTATGCAGTTCGGTATCTTGGATGTACCGCAGGAATCAATGTGACAGCGAGCCACAATCCACCAGAGTATAATGGATATAAAGTATACTGGGAAGATGGCGCACAGATAACACCGCCGCATGATAGCGGAATTATGGCAGAAGTAAAAGCTGTGACAGACTATGCAACGACAAAGACAATGACAAAAGAAGATGCCGCTGCAGCAGGTCTGTACGAAGTGATTGGAGCAAATATCGATGATCCATATATTGCGGAGCTGAAAAAACTGGTACTTCATCAGGAAGCGATCGATGCTGTAGCAGATGACCTTAAAATCGTATATACTCCACTTCATGGTACCGGAAATATCCCGGTTCGCCGTGTATTAAAAGAACTTGGTTTCAAGCATGTTTATGTTGTTCCGGAGCAGGAACTCCCGGATGGAGAATTTCCGACAGTAAGTTATCCGAACCCGGAAGCTGCTGAGGCATTTACTCTTGGTCTCGGTATGGCTAAAAAACTGGATGCAGATCTTGTACTGGCTACCGACCCGGATGCGGATCGTCTCGGTGTTTATGTAAAGGACAGCAAGACAGGAGAGTATCATTCTCTTACAGGAAATATGTCCGGCTGTCTGATCGGCGCTTATGAGATCAGTCAGAGACAGGCAAAATACGGACTTCCGGCAGACGGAGCTTTTGTAAAATCTATCGTTTCCACAAACCTGGCAGATGCGATCGCGGCAGATTATGGTGTAAAACTGTATGAAGTTCTGACCGGATTCAAATTCATCGGACAGAAGATGCTTGAGTTTGAGACAAAAGGAAACGGTACATACCTCTTTGGTATGGAAGAAAGTTACGGATGTCTTCCGGGTACGTATTGCCGTGACAAAGATGCAGTAGTTGCCTCTATGGCATTATGTGAGGCAGCAGCATATTACAAGACACAGGGAAAGACTCTGTGGGATGCAATGCTGGATCTCTATGAGAAGTACGGCTATTACAAAGATGATGTAAAAGCTATCACATTAAAGGGAATCGAGGGTCTTGCAAAAATCCAGGAGATTATGACTACATTGCGTGAGAACACACCTGCACAGATTGGTGAGTATAAAGTACTTAAAGCAAGAGATTACAAGAAAGATACCGTGACAGATCTGACGACAGGTGAAGTAGAGCCGACCGGACTTCCGAGTTCCAATGTACTTTACTATGAACTTCCGGATGCTGCATGGGTATGCTTCCGTCCGTCAGGTACAGAGCCGAAACTGAAATTCTACTATGGAGTAAAGGCAGACAGCATGGAAGCAGCAGATACAAAATCCGCTGAACTTGGTGCCGCTGTTATGGCAATCGTAGAACCGATGTTAGGATAAAAGGAACATATCAGACATGCGATCACGCCTGGTCTCATAGACCGTGAACCATAAACTTTCCTTGACAAATAAAGGGAAAACAAGTATAAATAGTCTATAGTAAAAAAAGAGAACATATTTTTCGTTCTACAGGAGGACATTATAATGAACAAAACAGAATTCGTTGCAGCAATCGCAGAGAAAGCAGAAATTTCCAAGAAAGATGCAGAGAAAGCTTTAGCAGCTTTTACAGAAGTTGTTGCAGATACTTTAAAAAATGGGGATAAAATTCAGTTAGTAGGCTTTGGTACTTTTGAAGTAGCTGAGCGTGCTGAGAGAACAGGAAGAAACCCACAGACAGGTAAAGATATCGTTATTCCGGCTTCCAAATCTCCGAAATTCAAAGCTGGTAAAGCATTAAAAGATATCGTAAACGCATAATTTTTACGCGATAAATGTAAGCGAAAACTGGGGCCGGTTCCAATGGGACAGGCCCCTTTTGAATTATAGAAAGGAAATAATGAAAATGAGATTAGATAAATATTTGAAGGTATCTCGTCTGATCAAACGACGCACGGTGGCTAATGAAGCCTGTGATGCAGGGCGTGTCATGGTAAATAGCCGTGTAGCGAAAGCTTCCCAGGATGTGAAAGTTGGCGATATTATAGAAATTGCTTTTGGAAACAAATCTGTCCGTGCTGAGGTGCTGGTGGTGGCAGACACTTCACGTAAGGAGGAAGCAAAGGAAATGTTCCGCTATCTGTAAGAGTTAGTTCGCAGAATGGCACAGCAGTCATAATTTTGGAAACCTCCCATATACTGGAAACAGTAAGGGAGGTTTTATATGGAAGAGAGACAGGCAGCCAGACAGCACAAGATAATCTTGACCAACAGGGGAACCTGTGCGTTAAATGGAATATCCGATATCTTATCCTTTGATGTCAATGAAATATTGCTTGAAACGGAAATGGGCATGCTGATGATCCGCGGGATGGATCTGCATGTGAATCGACTGACCCTGGAAAAGGGCGAGGTAGATCTGTCGGGGAAAATTGATTCTATTCAGTATTCGGATCTGAACAAAGGAAAAAATGGACAGGGGGAGTCGCTGCTTGGGCGGCTGTTTAAGTGATGGTAAGCCCGGAAATCTGGCAGCAGGGGCAATTATTTGTACAGGCAGTATTTTTTGGGATCGCCATGCTGTTTGTCTATGATCTGCTGCGGATCTTTCGGCGGGTGGCGATTCACGGAACCGTATGGATTGCAGTGGAGGATATGTTTTTCTGGGTGCTCAGCGCATTCATACTGTTTCAGTTCCTGTATCAGGAAAATGACGGGAAAGTCAGGGGATTTGTAATCCTTGGAATGTTTCTTGGAATGCTGTTGTATGGAAAGAGTTTTAGTGGAATTGTGGTACGCTTTGGGACATTTTTTCTAAAGAAAATTTGTGGTGGAGTCCGTTGGATTAGCCGGATACTTATGAAACCTGTACGAATTATAATGAATCCCATTGGTAAAAGTGTACAGATGTTGTGTGGAACGGGTAAAAAAAGTAACCGATATGTAAAAAAACAATTGAAAAAACTGTGGAAAGCAGTTAAAATGGGCTTATGTAAACTTTAAATGCAGAGTATAGGTAAATAGAGGGTAGATTACATAATGCGTAAAATGAAGCAGAAAAAGAAAAAGCAAAACCGAACAGGAAAAATCTGTATCTCCTGCATGGTGCTGGTTCTGACGCTGATCCTGTCAGTTCAGATTGTACATTTGTATGGAGTGAATGAAGGATATAAGCAGGAAGAGAAGACAAAACAGGCGCAGTTAAAGGATGAGCAGGATCGTGCCAGTGAGTTACAGGAAAAGGAAGCTTATGTCGGATCAGATCAGTATGTTATTGATACAGCAAAGTCAAAACTTGGTATGACATTTCCGGATGAGATTGTATTTAAAGAAAAATAAGAATAATTAAATAGATTTGAGCATTTTGGCACTCAAATTCATTTAATTATGTGAGCGGGATTTTAAACGATTCCTGTCAGCTAATAATTGCCTGACAGGAAGATTCTAAAATCCCGCTATTTATGTTTACAAAAAAATATCAGAATACAGCAATTCAGGTATAGTAGGAAACGTCATTCACAGAAACATCCTAAAATACCTTAGGTGCATCGAAAGACTTCAAATCCCCAGCCATGAACGAATTTTGCCGAAAGATTTTCAAAAACCGGACTGCCATTTGACAAAGATTTTGTAGTTGTGCAGGTAGAATAACTCCCTAAGAAAAAAGACAGGTGAAAATCAGGGAGGGAAGAATCGTGAAAAAAATGAATTTTAGTTTGAAACATCTGGTTTTGTATATGGCGGCATTAGTGGCCCCGCAATTTGAACTGGCAGGAGTCTATCCTTTAGTTCCGGCCTTTTTTATGACAGGATATCTGGCGGGAGTGAACCGGAGTCTGCTGTTTTTGTGCAGTATCAGTGGACTTATTATTCTGGCGCCGGTGTCAGTTATGGCAAAATATGCTCTGATCGTGCTGATTAGCGCTCTGGTGGTGAGAGGCGTGGAATGGTATACCGGGCATTGCCGTACGTTTCTTGCGGGGATTTTGTGCGGAAGTATTACAGTAAGTATCGGGTTGTTTTGGAATGGAATGCGGCTGCCTGGCACATCCGGGGGTTTCATCCGGATATGTGAGGGGATTTTGGTGAGCTGTTTTATTTATGTGGTGAGCCGGTTGCTGGTCATGATTCCGGAATGGGAACCCAGGGAAGAACAGTTACCGTTGATGTATGTGCCGGGTGGACGCAGGCTGACGGATTATGCAGAGTCATTTGAAAAGTTATCCTCCACCTTTCGAAAAATGAACCGGTTTAAGGATGATTTTTCCGCAGAGGAACTTGGACGCATGCAGACGGAGGTCACAGGGCGGATTTGTGTTTCCTGTAGTCAGTGTGCATTGTGCTGGGAGGAGAATACGATGCCGATGTATCAGGTTCTGTACCGCTTTTTGCAATCACTGCAGCGTGGGGATGATGTGCAGGAAAGTTCTGCGGAGCTTGGGCAATATTGTGTGTATAAAGAAGAATTAGTGGAACAGGTAATGCTGGTATTTGAAAAAGCACATCTGAACATGGCATGGTACAATCGTTTGCAGGAAAATCGAGATGTAATTGCTCAGCAATTGGATGCAATGGCCTATATTATGGAGGATTGTGCTAACGAAGAGCAGGATGTAACAGCCCGGGAAGGTAAAATCGCAGCATCTGTCCGATATATCTGGAAAGAGGCAGGAGTGGTGATCAGACAGCTGCGCATCTTAGAAAACAGCCATGGAAAATGGCAGGTGCTGCTTCAGGGAAGATCAAAAGGAACCAAGTGCATATCTGTCCGGGAAATGGCAAAACTATTGAGTGGAGTCAGTGGCAGAAATTTTGTGGCGGTAAAGGATAGTAAAGCGCTTCTGGGAGCGATGGAACAGTCTGTTGTATTTGTGCAGAGTTGTCGTCTGACAGCAAATTACGGTGTGGTTCGGGCGGTACGGGAGGATGAACAGGTGTCCGGGGACAATTTTACGTTTCAGATGCTGGATAATGGCAGCTGTGTGATGGCAGTGTCAGATGGTATGGGAAGCGGTTATGCGGCTTGTAAAGAAAGTGAAATGGTGATAGATTTAATAGAGAAATTTATGGAAGCAGGATTTCTGCCGGATACCGCATTGCGGATGATGAACTCAGCCATGGTCACACATGGGGAACATAATCTGTTTTCTACGGTGGATCTGATGCGGCTGGATCTGGATAGCGGGCAATGTGATTTCTACAAGATTGGCGCGGCAGCTACGTTTATCCGTCATGGAAATGAGGTGCGTCAGATTGTACAAAACAGCATGCCGGTGGGTGTGTTTGCGGGACAGCGTGTGCCAAAGGTGACGGAGCAGATCAAGGATGGCGATTTTATTGTTATGATTACAGATGGTGTAATGGATCATCTGCATGTAAAAGATGCCGGGGAGACGATGAAGGAGATTGTTCGTGGCGTTGACACCACAAATCCGGCAGAATTTTCGCGAAATATACTGGAACAGGTGCTGCTTTTTACCGGCGGCAGGGTGAGGGATGATATGACAGTGCTGACGGCAGAAGTCTGGAGCAGATAAACGAGGAAAACACATATGAGTATGCAAAGAAAAATACAAATATTTATGGAACAATATCATATGATAGAGCATGGAGACCATGTAGTGGCGGGAGTATCCGGCGGTGCGGATTCTGTCTGCCTGCTCCGTGTACTGGAGCAGCTGCAAAAAAGCGTTGGTTTTTCGCTGTCAGCTGTGCATGTGGAGCATGGAATCCGTGGAATAGAAAGTCTGCAGGATGCGGAATTTGTACAGAAACTGTGTGCAGATCTGAACGTGCCGTTGCGAATATTTCATGTAGATGCGCCGGCACGGGCACAGCAAAGACATCAGTCGTTGGAGGAAGCAGCCCGGGAACTACGGTATGAATGTTTTTATCAGGCATGCATGGAAGGTGGATCCAGCCGTCTGGCGGTAGCGCATCATGGGGATGACTGTGCAGAGACAATGCTGTTTCATTTAAGCCGAGGAACAGGCATTCGCGGGTTGTGTGGGATTGTGCCGGTGCGGCAGATAGAAGAGAACAATGTGAAGCTGATCCGGCCACTTTTGTGTCTGACAAGAGCAGAAATCGAAGGATTTCTGAAGAAAATGCAGCAGGAATATCGGACAGATAGCACAAATGCTGATCAGAACATGAGCCGCAACCGGATTCGCAGTCAGGTATTGCCGCAGTTGTGTCAGATCAATCCGGCGGCAGTACCTCATATGGTGCGGACAGCAGGTTATATGGAAGAAGTGTGTGACTATATCGACGAGGTTGCCTGGAGCCTTGGCAGGCAATATATTTGTTATCTTCCGGAAAAACAAAACCTGCGGGAAGTGCGGATTACGAGGGCTGGATTTACAGAGATGCCAAAAATATTGCAGGAAAATCTGTTGCAGCGTTTAATGGGAGAACTTGCGGGAAGTCGCAAGGATATTACAGCGGTGCATGTGGAAAAAGTACGGGAATTATTTCAAGGACAGGTAGGGAGACAGATCGATCTGCCTTATCGGATGGTTGCAAAAGCCGGGTATGAGGATATTTGTCTGTATCAGAAGGAGGAAACATGCAGGATAAATGAGGACTCAGATGAACTGGCAGATTCCGGTGACAAGCAAAATGATTTTGAAAAGAGTTCCAGGGAAAACATGACAGAAATGGTGTTGGATGTATCTGGTCAGATTCAGGAGTTCTCTGGTATACAGATAAGTGCGTGCGTTTTTCCTTTTGATGGAAATTTTCAACAAATTCCGGAAAAAACATATACGAAATGGTTTGATTATGATAAAATTAAAAATACTGTTCAGATAAGGACACGGCGTCCGGGAGACTTTCTGCAGGTTCGCTCAGAGGGCGGACATAAGAAACTGAAAGATTATCTGATTAACAGCAAGATCCCACAAAAGGAGAGGGATACACTGGTACTTTTGGCAGAAGGCAGTCATATATTATGGATTGTTGGAAGGCGGATCAGTGAGGCATATAAAGTGACACAGGAGACAAAACGCATTCTTGAAGTATGCGTTAATGGAGGAAAAGAAAAAAATGAGTGACAAAATTCATGTAATGTTTACGGAAGAAGAAGTAAATGCAAAAATCAAAGAGCTTGGTGCTCAGATCAGTGGCGACCTGAATGGAGAGCCGGTAAAGATTATCTGTATCTTAAAAGGAGCAAGTTTTTTTGCATGTGAGCTGGCAAAACGCATCAGCGTTCCGGTTTATATTGATTTCATGTCTGTATCCAGTTATGGAGATGGTACAGAGTCATCGGGTATTGTTCGTATCATCAAGGACCTGGATGATTCTATCGAAGGCGAAAACGTACTGATCGTGGAGGATATTATTGATTCCGGTCGTACCTTAAGCTATCTGGTAGATAATTTAAAGAGCAGAGGAGCCAAATCTGTACGTCTGTGCACGCTGATGAGTAAACCATCCCGTCGTGTGGTAGATGTTCCGGTAGATTATATTGGATATGAGATTCCGGACGAATTTGTAGTCGGATATGGTCTGGATTACGCACAGAAATACAGAAATCTTCCGTATGTAGGTGTTGTAGAAACAGATTAAATTTCAAGTCGAACGCATGTGAGACTTGATGTGTGATTCTGAATGTCCGCTTTACCAGCGTAAGCTGAGATAAAATACCATACCGAGTATGAAAAATGGCTGAATATAGAAAAAGGAGAGCTTTGAAAGTTGAAACGTAATTTTAGGGGCTTTGGAATATATGTTATTATTTTCCTGATCATTATCCTGGGCTGGTATTCCTTCGGTTCAAAGAATATTGGAGGCAATACTTGTACACGGTCAGAGTTTGAGCAGAATCTGGAAGATGATAAGATCAATTCCATTGTGATTAAACAGAATGAAGAAGTACCGACAGGAACCGCCACGATTCTTTTGAAGGATGGCAGCCGGGTACAGATGAATGTGTCTGATGTAAGCGTATTACAGGATACATTAAAAGAAGCAGATTTTGATAATTATACCTTAAAGGATGTGCCAGGACAGAATGCGCTGATCGAAATTCTGCCGACATTGCTCATGGTAATAGTTTTAATCATTTTTATCATGAGCATGAATGCGCAGGCCGGAGGTGGTGGTAATTCCAAGATGATGAATTTTGGTAAAAACCGTGCCACACTGACCATGGGTGAAAATGTTAAAGTCAGATTTAAAGATGTTGCCGGACTGAATGAGGAAAAAGAGGAACTAGAGGGAATGGTTGATTTCCTGAAAGATCCAGGCAAGTATACAAAGCTTGGTGCGCGTATCCCAAAAGGCGTCATTTTAGTGGGACCTCCTGGTACGGGTAAAACTCTGATCGCGAAAGCAGTGGCTGGAGAGGCGGGGGTACCGTTTTTCTCTATCTCAGGTTCTGATTTTGTGGAAATGTTTGTCGGTGTTGGTGCATCCCGTGTCCGTGACATGTTTGCTGAAGCAAAAAAACATGCACCGTGTATCGTATTTATTGACGAGATTGATGCCGTGGGCCGTCGCCGTGGAACCGGCATGGGCGGTGGACATGATGAGCGTGAGCAGACACTGAACCAGTTACTGGTTGAGATGGATGGTTTTGGTATTAATGAAGGAATTATCGTCATTGCAGCAACCAACCGTGTCGATATACTGGATCCGGCATTACTTCGTCCGGGACGTTTTGACCGTAAAGTATACGTTGGTCGACCGGATGTGGGCGGCCGTGAGCAGATTTTAAGTGTCCATGCCAAGAACAAACCATTGGCAGATGATGTGGATCTTAAGCAGATCGCGCAGACGACGGCAGGATTTACCGGAGCAGATCTGGAAAACCTGTTAAACGAGGCTGCGATTATCGCAGCAAAAGAAAAACGGATGTATGTCTGCCAGGAAGATATCAAAAAAGCATTCATTAAAGTAGGAATCGGTGCGGAGAAGAAGAGTCGTATCATTACCGATAAGGAAAAACGGATTACCGCCTTCCATGAGGCAGGTCATGCAATTTTATTCCATCTGCTTCCGGATGTGGGACCGGTGTATACCGTTTCTATCATACCGACCGGAGTAGGTGCAGCAGGTTATACAATGCCGTTGCCGGAAAAAGACGAAATGTTCCATACAAAAGGTCAGATGCTGCAGGAGATCATCGTGGATCTCGGCGGTCGTGTGGCTGAAGAACTGATCTTTGAAGATGTGACGACAGGAGCATCTCAGGATATTAAGCAGGCTACTTCCCTGGCAAAATCCATGGTTACTAAATATGGTATGTCAGATGACATTGGTCTGATCTGTTATGATGATGACGAGGAAGTTTTCATTGGCAGAGATTTAGGACATACTCGTGGATACAGTGAGACTGTGGCTGCTAAAATTGACAGTGAAGTGAAAAGAATCGTAGACGAGTGTTATGCGAAGGCCCGCACGATGATCTGTGAGCATGAAGATGTATTACATCGCTGTGCAAAACTGCTTCTGGAAAAAGAAAAAATCAATCGTGATGAATTTGAAGCTTTATTCGAAGAAAAAAAGGCAATAGAAACGTCTGCTGAGTAAGAAATTGTAGGAAGTGCACAGATAATTGTGCGGAATTTCTATAGAAAAGCGAGAAGGTTACTTTGTGGTAACGGCAATATGCACAAAAATAGTAACCGATATTTGTGAACTTTGTGAACACTTATCGATTGGGGTTTGCTATTATAATACCTGTAAATACCCCCAATACATTATATAGTTTTTTGCTACCCCCATAGTAAAAAATACCTTCTCCTTTTAAAAGAGACAGCAGATCGAAATGGCTGTCTCTTTTATTTTTTTCAGAGCTTTGTTATTTGATAAAATGAAAGTTATCGAAAAATACAAAATCGGGAAATCTTTTCTAATCAGTCAGTCATTCGTCACCTTTATTCCAATACAAATTTTTAAATATGAGGAAGATAGTATGAAATATGATTCAGTACAAAAATTCAATAGTGTAGAGAATTACATCTTGCAAATGCGCCCAATTCTGAGAAAGAGAGCGTTATTTTCGGATGGAACATCTGATTATCGGATTCCACCGGAACCGAAAGCAGGCGAGACAGTGAAAATTCGTTTTCGTACTGCCGCCGATAACGTGGATCTGGTACTGCTCTGCCATGAAGATGAAAAGATTGAGATGCGGCCTGTGGATCGTGAACGTGATTTTGATTATTATGAAGCAGAGATTCGTGTAGGTGAGGAGCAGTATAAATACCATTTTGAAATTGTTTCCGGTATGCTGCGTTGCTGTTATGACAGAGCCGGTGTGTCCAGAGATTTTCGACCGCAGTATGAGTTTTGCATTATTCCGGGATTTGCAACTCCGGAATGGGCGAAAGGTGCCGTGATGTATCAGATTTTTACGGATCGCTTCTATAATGGAGATAAATCCAATGATGTAAAAACAGGCGAATATTTTTATATCGACCGTCAGACGAAGCAAGTGGAAAACTGGGATAAATGTCCGGAAGATTTTGATGTGGCTAATTTCTATGGTGGTGATCTGCAAGGTGTTATAGATAAGATAGATTATCTGGAAGAGCTGGGCGTGGAAGTTATTTACTTCAATCCATTGTTTGTATCTGCGTCCAGTCATAAGTATGATACACAGGATTATGATTATATTGATCCACATTTTGGCGTGATTATTGAGGATGGCGGTGAACCAATGCCGCAGGGCTGTGCAGATAATCGCCAGGCTTCTATCTATAAAGCCCGTGTGACGAATAAGAAAAACCTGGAAGCGAGCAATGAACTGTTTATCCGGCTGGTGGAGGAAGCTCATAGCCGTGGCATGCGTGTCATCCTGGATGGTGTATTTAATCATTGTGGTTCTTTTAATAAATGGTTGGATCGTGAAAAAATATACGATGAATGCCCGGATTTTGAGCCGGGTGCTTTTGCAACAAAAGATAGTCCGTATCATAGTTATTTCCATTTTCAGAATGATAATGCCTTTCCGGATAATGTGTCATATGAAGGCTGGTGGGGACATGATACATTGCCAAAACTGAATTATGAAGAATCTCCGGAACTGGAGGAATATATTCTAAAAGTTGCAAAAAAATGGGTTTCTCCGCCTTATAATGCAGATGGATGGCGTTTGGATGTGGCAGCTGATTTGGGGCATAGCAGGGAATATAACCATCTGTTCTGGAAAAAATTCCGTAAGGCAGTAAAAGAGGCAAACCCGGAAGCATTGATTCTGGCAGAGCATTATGGGGATCCGAAAGAGTGGCTGCAGGGGGATCAGTGGGACAGTGTCATGAACTATGATGCTTTTATGGAGCCGATGACCTGGTTCCTTACAGGTATGGAAAAACATAGTGATGAGTACAAGGATTATATGCTTGGAAATATTGAAAACTATGAGAATGCTATGACACATTATATGGCAAGTTTTGCAACGCCGTCTTTGCAGTGCGCTATGAACCAGCTGTCCAACCATGACCATTCCCGTTTCCTGACACGAACAAATCATAAAGTAGGTCGTGCAGCACAGCTTGGTACGCAGGCCGCTTCTGAGGGAATCAATAAAGGTGTCATGAAAGAGGCTGTTGTCATTCAGATGACATGGCCGGGAGCACCGACGTTGTATTATGGAGATGAGGCGGGACTTTGCGGATTTACTGATCCAGATAACCGACGTACCTATCCATGGGGCAGAGAAGATAAGACACTGGTTCGCTTCCATAGGGATATGATTCGTATTCATCGGGAAAATCCGGCTTTGAGAACCGGTTCTGTAAAATTCCTGCGTGGAGAAAAAGACATTCTTTGTTTTGCAAGATTTAACAGAAACCAGCAATTCGTGGTTGTGGTCAACAATGATGCTTATACGAGAACGATTGAGGTTGGTGTGTGTGGTGCCGGAATTCCGTCCTCCTGCAAGCTGACACAGATCATGTATTCTACGGAGGAAAATTATTCTATGGCACCGGTTACTTATCAGCTGGAAGGCAGCTATCTGAAGCTGACATTGCCGAAATTTTCAGCTGTTGTGCTCAGACACACCACAGAAGAGGAATGAAATATTACAGATGAGCATTAATTTAATCCGACAGAATTAGTTGTATGAAGAACCGTGCTATGATATACTTGAAATGTAACTGAATTAATTGAAACAAAAGGTTTGGCTTTCAGAGCAAAAAACAATCTTCATACGTTCTTTTATTGTCAAAAGAAAAGGCTCATGTTACAATGAACGCAATGAGATTTTGCTATGTGCATCTCATGAAAGGGCAAGGAATTATAAGGAGGAGAATGTTATGCTGGAGAATGACTTGACTAATATTGAAATGCTGATAATGAAATGTATCTGGGATACCCCTGAAGAGTTGGCCTTGTCACAATTGGTAGCAATGGTGAATGAGCGCTTTGATAAAGATTGGAGACCTCAGACAATTTCTACTTATTTGGCACATCTGGTAAGAAAAGGATATCTTAGTATGCGCAGATCCGGAAAAGTATTTCTGTATCATCCGGAAGTATCTGAGGAGGCTTACCGTTCCTCTCAGATTAATGAACTGGTTCATTACTGGGGTGATCCTGGGACACCGACAGAATTTCTTTCTGCATTATTTGCAACGGGTGGCAAGGATCAGAATTGGCAGGAGGGTCTGAAGGAATTAAAAGACTTAATGGATGAGCTGGATTAATTTCTTTTTTTTCGTAATTATTCTGAATACACTGGCAGGAACAGCCGCATATTTTTTGTGTAAATTGCTGACTTTGCTCGCAAAGAAATGCAATGCAATACGGATCATATATCCGCTGCACAGACTGGTGCTGCTATTTTTTGTCGTGCCATTTGGATATCTGTATATCAGGTGCAGGACCATGATGCAATGTGGATATGGTCTGGAGATACAGATTATGCTCGGTGATTGCTTTTTTGGAAATACGTTGTTTTACCGGATACTTGAGGTATCATTGTTTATCTGGGTGATTGGGATGATATGGTTTGCCGGATATTATGCAAATAAGTGGAAACACTACCGGTGGATCTGCAGAAATAATCTTCCAATCCGTGGTAATAACTATAGGGAAATATTACAGCGTTTATATCCTGGCAGGAACTGGAATCGAATCAAATTCTGCACAAATTTTACGATAAAATCCCCATGCGTTATGGGTGTATTTCATCAAAAAATCGTGCTTCCTGAAATCACATATACAGATGAGGATATGCAAATTATCCTGATGCATGAAGGAATGCATATTGTGCGACGGGATAATCTGGCAAAAAAGATTGCTCTGGGAATTATATTGATCAACTGGTTCAATCCGATTTTACATTTGTATCTGGAGGATTTCGATACATGGTCTGATATTGCCTGTGATATTCGTGTCTGTAAGAAATATTTTAATGGAAAAGCGAAAATTTATTTTAATCTGCTGCTGAAAGCCAGCGAGAGTGGCCGAACGATATTACCGCCTTTTGTTTCACAACTGAACAATGAGGAATCATTGAAAAGGAGAGTGGAGTATATGATTAAGTGGCAGAAAAGTGGAAAAAGAGCCTGTCTTAGTATGGCTTTGGTATTGACTCTGATTGCGGGAAGTTCTGTAACTGCATTTGCATCCAGTACGCATATAGCAGAAGGTCAGAATAATCTCTATTGCAAAACCAGAGAGACTGAACTACTTCAGAAGGATAACAGTGATGTGGAATCTGAGATACATATGATTCCGGCTGACCAGGTGGATGAAGAAAAGTGGAACAATGCAATTGTTATGGAAGAAGATAGCATTGAACCGTTGTCTGTACAGAAAAATTTTAATTGGTATATACCGGGGCATAATTTTGTACGTTCTACTGGATTTATAAAAAAGGCCGGTACAAGCATATCGATTTCCTGTTACATCTATTCCGACAGGTATCATCGCTATGGAATTCGCAGACCGGACGGATCCATGCTTTACATGTCAGGAATGCGTAATGTGGCGGGGACATTTCCTTGTGAAAAGACAGGAACCTATTATGTGTTTGTAGAAAATATGTTATCAACGGAACTTCATGCTGCTGGATATTATGTCAAATAATATTTGTATTTAAGTAAATAATGACAAAGTAAGGAGACATCAGAAATGAGCCAGAGAGAATGGCACATTTCTGGTGACTTTTTGCGTTATAGGAGAACTCGGCGAATATTGTCGACAGCCTTTTGGATTTGAGATTTTTTTGCTAAAAACACTTGAAAATTGCTTGACTAAATTGCTAAAATAGTCGCGCACAGGGGGACTTGCCTGCGCTTGGCAAGTAGCGTGAATGGGTGGATAGCGAATATTCGCTTAATAAGAATGGCGAGGGCATTCTTGGATTACAGGGGAAGGAGAAAAGAAATGGAGAAGAGAGTATCGATTGGGGAGATTGCAAAAATCCATGTAAAACAGCAGTTAGAGCGCAAGAAAGCAATTTTATTGAACCTGGAACTGGATGCCTGTGCACGCAAGGGAGTCGAGTGGAAGCCGACCGAAGGTATTTTTTCATTGGAAGACCGAAGTCGTTATGAAATGGACCAGAGAGTGACATTACCCAATGGGACTTTTACGAAGCAGTTTTCTCTGCCAAATTACTTCAGGGGTGAAAATGCATATGTGGTCAGAGGATGTCATGTGCAAAAACAGGAGTTTCCAATGGAGTATATTCCGGGTGTCACACCGGCATACTTTGGAGAAGCAAAGGAATGGACAGCATTTACAAGTAATTTTGATATGGCACTATTTTATGCATGTTGTATATGGGATGAGATAGAAGAGGGATGGCGTCCTTTGCTGGAAGAAGAAATTCATGAGCCGATCGATACAGATGGAGCAGATTATCGTTATGGTGTAATCTATATGGCAGATGCAGCAGATCGTCGATTTTGCGGATCTTATAGTGAAACGCCGGAATATCATGTGATGACCCCGGCGGGAAGCCTGGTTCCTGGTAAAAACAGCCAGTATGTGTTTGCCATGCGGATGAGGGAGTCTGAAAGATTGCAGACAGATCAACGTTTTGAACGACTGATATTTGAACATACAGAAAAATTCTGCCGGGATGTATATGAGCTGATCATTGGTGAGCCATTCTTTCAAAAAAATTAAGAAAATAAACGGTTGAGTTTTTTTCTTCCTTGGGGTATGATATTTTCATGCATGCACGGTAAGACTCCGTACATAAGAAAACGTTAACAGAAGAGACATGGAGATAAAAGATGGCAAAACGAAAAATTTCCAAGAGACAAAGACGAAAACGTAAACTGATATTATTTATTATTGAGATTATTATTTTGATTCTGGTGGCAGGAGTATTATTCCTGTACAGTAAACTGGATTTGATCAACAACAAGAAACTGGATGCGTCCAAGGTAGGTAAAGCAGATGTATCTGCTGATACGCAGGCAACATTTAATGGATATACAACAATTGCATTACTGGGTCTGGATAATCGTGAGCAGGGCGATTACAAGACAGGTAACAGTGATGTCATTATGGTTATGAATATCAATAATGATACGAAGGAAGTAAGTCTGGTATCCATATATCGTGATACATTCCTGAATGTGGCCGGTGAAGGTGAGGATGCTTACTTCAGAAAAGCCAACGCGGCATACGCAGCGGGTGGTGCAGAACAGGCAGTGACAATGCTGAACCGTAACCTGGATCTGGAAATTGATAATTATGTGGCATTTGATTTTTCCGCAGTAGCAGATGTGATTGATATTCTCGGCGGTGTGGAGATTGATATTGAGAGCGACAAGGAGCTTGATTATCTGAATCAGTATATTATTGATACAAGTAATCATACAGGAGGAGACAGTACTCTGGTAGAGCATACCGGAAAGCAGACACTCAATGGTACACAGGCAGTATCTTATGCGCGGATCCGTTACACAGCCGGCGGAGATTACAAGCGTGCAGAACGTCAGCGTCGTGTCCTGACTGAGATCATCAAGAAAGCAAAAGGTGCAAGCTTAAGTGAACTGAACAGTGCGATCAATACTGTATTCCCACAGATTTCCACAGATTTGAATAAGAAAGATATCATCAGTATGATGGCGGTCATGATCAAATATGACATGGCAAACAGTGGTGGTTTTCCATATACCAAGAATACCAAGCCAGTTAGTAAGAAAACTGGTGATGTTGTAGTTCCGCTGGATCTGGAGAAAAATGTTATTGAATTGCATAAGCAGTTATTTGGTACTGAGGATTATGAACCGTCTGAGACAGTAAAAAAATATAGCCAGGAAATCATTGATCTGTCTGAGATGGATGCTGATTATCAAAGTGACAATAGTTTCAGCAGTCAGGATGAATTTTTTGGAAATGGTACAAGTACTGCGGAATCGGATAATACCTCAAGTGATTCGGAGGGTACAACGGAATGATACGTTTGTTCATATGCCCCAAATGCGGGTGGTTGCGGACTGTTTCGCGTAGAAGCGGTGTGGAATGCTTTAAATGTGAGGGTGTAGCGATGCAACCTGTAAAACTGGAATATTCCAGGTATGTGAAAATGTCAGAGCAGGAACGCAAGGATTATGTGGACAGTTGGATGTATATACATCGGATAAAATGAACGCAAAGCGACTGCGTTCATGAGCAAGTAGCGAAAGCGGATTGCGAATGTCCGCTTTACTAAGTAAAATGACATCCTTCATGCAGGACAACTGTGTGGAGGATGTTTTTTGTTTGCTAGGATCAGAGTACCAAAAGATAAAAATCGTTTCATAATTACTAAAAATAAGACAAATATTTTTACAATTTTGGTTAATCTGTTTCTGCTATAACTGCTATAATGACGCTGTAACAAATAAGGAACTACTTAACAAAACCTCTTTGTAGAAGGCTGCTAAGCAATTCAGATTTTTGGAGGAAAAGATAAATGAATACTTTAAAAGCTGAAAAAAGAAGCATGGATGTCAAAGCAAAGAAACTCAGAAGAGAAGGATTCGTAACAGGTAACCTGTTCGGCAAAGAAATCGAGGGTTCTATTCCTGTAAAGATGGACAGAATCGAAGTTGACCGTCTGTTAAAGACTGATCACAAAGGAAGCCAGATTATGCTGAATGTGGATGGACAGGATTACGATGTTCTGATCAAAGAGGTAGATTATAATGCAATGAAACGTTGTGTGGATGAAATTGATTTCCAGGCACTGGTAAGTACCGAGAAAGTTCATTCAACAGCAGTTGTTGTTATTGAAAACCGTGAAAAAGTCCTTGAAGGTGCTCTGCAGGAGTGCTTAGAGGAGATTGAATTCAAGGCATTACCGGCAGCATTGGTTGATCATGTTACCGTTGATGTGGCAGGCATGAAAGTCGGCGACGTTATCCGTGTCAAAGATCTGGACATTGCGAAAAACCCGGATGTGGATGTTCATAATGATCCAGAGGCAATCGTTGTCATGGTTGATGCTATCAGAAATAATATTCCGGATGATGAGGATGCTGATGAAGAAGCAGCAGAGGAATAAAAGTGCAGCTATAGAAAAACCTGAAAAGGCGTTTTTCAAAAGGTGCAGGTGAACAGAAACACTAACAAATGCTAAGAAGGCGGAATCACAGAGTTAAGCGCTGTGGTTCCGTTTTTTTGTATAAAAATATTCTAATGTGACATTCTAAAATGTAAAAATAAAATTGGAGGAAATGTCATGCAGAATAATATGGAACTTGGATACGAAATGTTTTGCTATCAGTGTGAGCAGACGGCAAATGGAAAAGGGTGTACCAGGCAGGGCGTGTGTGGGAAAACGCCGGAGGTGGCCAATCTGCAGGATCTGCTCATTTTTCAGTTAAAAGGCATCAGTTGTTATGGAAAAATGCGGTTGGATCAGGGAGAGAAACTGAATAAATGTGTGATTTCTTTTATCGAAAACTGCCTGTTTACGACCCTGACCAATGTAAACTTTGATGCAGAAGTCCATGTGAACCTTCTGAAAGAAGCGCAGAAGATCAAGGATGAACTGCGTCAGCAGACCGGTGGAGTTGGCACTGAAAGTATTTATATGTCCTACCGTCTTCCGCAGAAAAAAAGTGAGATGCTGCGCACTGCCCAAATTGCTGGTATCATGTATGACCAGAATCTGGATGAAGATATCCGTTCTCTGCGCCAGCTGATCATCTATGGATTAAAGGGAATCAGCGCTTACGGACATCAGGCACGGGAATTAGGCTATTTCAATGATGCGGTGGATGACTTTTATGTGGAAGCACTGGCGGCGGTGACGGATGATAAAATGACGGTGGAAGAACTGATTCGTTTTTCCATGAGGACCGGTGAGATGGCGCTGGCCGTGATGAAGACGCTGGATGAGGCAAACACACAGAAATATGGAAATCCGACCCCTCATGCGGTATCAACAACATTAAAAGCCGGTCCGTTTATCATTGTTTCCGGTCATGATTTTCATGATCTGGAAATGCTGCTGAAACAAAGTGAAGGAAGCGGAGTGAATATTTATACTCACGGTGAGATGCTTCCGGGACATGGTTATGAAGGATTGAAAAAATATCCACATCTCATCGGAAATTTTGGCGGTGCATGGCAGGATCAGCAGAAACAGTTTGACAACATCCCAGGTTGTATTCTGATGACCACCAACTGTCTGATGCGTCCGAGGGAAAGTTACAAAGACCGCATTTACAGCACAAATGTTGTTGGATGGGATGGCGTGAAACATATCGGAAAGAAAGAGAATGGCGAGAAGGATTTCAGTGAGATCATTCGTCAGGCATTGGAACTTGGCGGTTATGCAAATGACCGGGAAGTACAGCCGGTGGAACTGTCAGACTGTCCGAAATGTCATCAGGTATCTGAACTTCTGACGGGTTTTGCATATGGAGCGACTCTAAGCCATGCGGGAGAGATCGTACGGGCGGTAAAAGAGGGACAGATTCGTCACTTTTTCCTGATTGGCGGCTGCGATGGAGCCAGACCTGGGCGAAATTATTATACCGAATTTGCGGAACTTGTGCCGAAGGATTGTGTGATCCTGACACTTGCCTGCGGAAAATACCGCTTTAATAAAATTGATTTTGGAACTGTGGCAGGGCTTCCGAGATTGCTGGATGTCGGGCAATGTAACGATGCGTATTCTGCAGTACGAATTGCAACCGCGCTGGCAGATGCTTTTGACACGGATGTAAATAGTCTGCCTTTATCCATGATTTTGTCCTGGTATGAGCAGAAGGCTGTGGCGGTATTGCTTGCTCTGCTAAGCCTTGGCATCAAAAATATCTATCTCGGACCGATTCTGCCAGCGTTTTTAAGCCCGAATGTGGTGCAGTATCTGGTAGATACGTTCCAATTGCATTTGATCAGCAATGCGGAGGATGATATCAAAACCTGTCTGAAGCAGGGGATATAAAAAGATTTTTCCATTTTTATTGCTTTACATTTATGTTAAACTAACAGTAGTCGTATTTGTGGAGGAATAGAAATGGAATATGAGATGAAGACAGCGCATGGAACGCTGTTTTGCAGAAGGGAGGGCAGTGGACCAACCCTTCTGCTTATACATGGAGTAGCCTGTGACAGCGAATTTTTTCGTCAGGCATCCGCAATCCTGGCGGAGCATTTTACGGTGATCAGTTATGATCGAAGAGGATACAGCCGAAGTATTCCGGCAGAAGGAGAAAACGATTTTTCAGCCTGGGCTCATGCGGATGATGCTGCGCAGATCCTTCAGGCAGAACTGAAACGGGTGAAAGAGGAAAAAATGTGTCTGGGAGAGACGGATTATCAGAGTAGAAAAAAGAAACATGTGGCTGGATGTGCATTTGTGGCCGGCTGCAGTGCTGGTGGTGCGGTCACAGCTGCGTTGGCAACGAAGTATCCGGAATTAGTGCGTCAGGTATTTTTGCACGAACCACTGATGCGGGGAAGTGGAGAACTGGCAGCTGAGCAGGATGCATTCTGGGAGAAACTGCGAAAAAGTGCCAAGAAGCATAGAATTATTACCTGTATGATGCATTTTATTAATGCTATGGGTGGCATGAACCGGGATAAAGAAAGCCAGTCCATGGAACAGCAGAGCCGCAATCTGAAAAATCTGGAACTATTTCTGGAGAAAGAGATGGACAGCTTTTCCAGTTTGAAGTTGGATGATTTTGACATATCCGTTCCGGTGACGGTAGCCTGCGGAGCAGATGATAGAACCGGAATGTTTCATCGTTCTGCGTATCAGGCGGCAGAGACCAAAGGATGGGAACACAGAATCGTACCGGGATATCACAATTTCGCTTCGGATGAGCCGGATAAATTTGCACAGTGTATCATAGAAGAGTTTTTGGAAAAGTAAAAGAAATACTTTGCCTGTAATATGGACTATAAGTGGAGGGAAAACAGCATGTGTACCGCAGCGACGTATAAAACAAAAGATACTTATTTTGGCAGAACCTTAGACTATGAATTCTCTTATGGAGACGAACTGACCATCACACCGCGCAGGTATCCGATGCAGTTTCGCCATATAGGAGAAATTGACAAAAATTATGCAATCCTTGGCATGGCGCATGTGGTTGGTGACTATCCGTTATATTATGATGCCGTCAATGAAAAAGGTCTGGGAATGGCTGGATTAAATTTTGTCGGAAATGCAGTATATCAGGAAGTATCGGAGGAAAAAGAAAATGTAGCGCAGTATGAATTTATTCCATGGATTCTGCGTCAGTGCGCAACTGTACAGGAGGCAAAAGAATGTCTGGGACGGATGAACCTTGTTGGAACACCATTCCATGAAAGCCTGCCGACGGCACAGCTTCACTGGATCATTGCGGATGCGAAGAAAGCAATTACTGTAGAATGCATGGCAGATGGTTTGCATGTATATGACAATCCGGCGGGCGTATTGACCAACAATCCGCCATTTCCGCAGCAGATGTTTCAGCTGAATCAATATATGCACTTATCACCGAAACAGCCGGAAAATTATTTTTCTGATAAACTTGGATTACAGGCATACAGCCGTGGTATGGGAGCACTTGGGCTTCCGGGGGATCTGTCTTCCACTTCCCGTTTTGTCCGTGTGGCATTTACAAAACTGAATGCGATTTCCGGAGACTCAGAAAATGAGAGTGTCAGCCAGTTTTTCCACATTTTAAATTCCGTAGATCAGCAGCGTGGATGTTGTGAAGTTGCAGAAGGAAAATATGAGATTACGTTATACACGTCCTGCTGCAATTTGAACAGAGGAATTTATTATTATACAACCTATGAAAATCATCAGATTTCAGCAGTGGATATGCATGCAGAGAATCTGGATGCAACAGAACTGATCCGTTATACTCCAATCAAAGGAGAGCAGATCTGCTGGCAAAATCAAGTCAGTGGGGTGTAAAATAAAGTTAAATTATGTTAAACTTAAGAACAAATATCTAAGAACAAATATCAGATAGTGATAAAAATGGAGCATTTTTAGAATATGGCAAACATAATTGAAATTACAGATTTTGCGGCACCGGAACTGGATATTTATGCACGTTATTCCGAAGTACAGCTGCTGCGCTTCCACGAACCGAAACCGGGTATTTTTATTGCAGAAAGCCCGAAAGTCGTGGAGAGGGCGTTGGATGCGGGATATGAACCGATTTCCATGCTGGTGGAGCAGAAACATATCGAAACCCAGGCGAGAGGATTGATTGAACGCTGTGGGGATCTCCCGGTTTATACAGCAGAATATGATGTGCTGACAAAACTTACCGGATTTGCACTGACACGCGGCATGCTGTGCGCCATGAAACGCCGTACACTGCCAACTGTAGCGGAAGTTTGCAGTAATGCACGTCGGATCGCAGTACTGGAAAATGTGGTTAATCCAACGAATGTGGGAGCGATTTTTCGCTCAGCCGCAGCATTACATATGGACGCGGTGCTTCTGACACCGGGATGCAGCAATCCCTTGTATCGCAGAGCGATGCGTGTGAGTATGGGAACCGTATTTCAGGTGCCCTGGACCATCTTTCCGGAAAAGGAAAAATGGCCGGAAAAAGGTATGGAGACATTACAGAAACTGGGATTTAAGACAGCGGCCATGGCACTACGAAATGATACGGTCAATATTGACGATCCCGAACTGATGCGTGAAGAAAAACTGGCCATCGTGCTTGGCACGGAGGGAGACGGGCTCGGCAGTGATACCATTGCGGACTGTGATTATACAGTAAAAATTCCGATGGCGCACGGGGTAGATTCCCTGAACGTGGCGGCAGCCAGCGCAGTGGCTTTCTGGCAGCTGGGCAACAGAAAGTAAGATGGCGCAGATATCAGAACGCAGATGAGTAGCAAAAATATAGATTTGATTGAATAGTTATAGCATAAATTTTGGGATTATGAACGCAGAATAAGCATTTCCCCGCTTCAAGTGCGTAGAGCACTAAGCGGTGGGTAGGGGGATGCTTATGTTAGTGGGAGTTAAAAGCTCCCACTGACAGGTCGCAAAGCGACTGCGTTCATGAGCAAGTAGCGAAAGCGGATTGCGAATGTCCGCTTTACTAGAGAGACAACAATGGATAAGAGCATGTTTTATTTGTAAGGAGGATATGTAAATGAGACGCAAGAAAATAGTAGCACTCGGATTGGTTGCAGTGCTGACGGTAAGCAGCAGTTCTGCAGTATGGGCCGCTTCTCTGCCACAGACGCAGCAGCCAGTGGCTGTGACAGAAACTGCAGAGACACAGAAGGCAGAAAATACAGAGGAGACACAGAAAACGGTAGAAAGTGTGACAAATGACACCGATACGGATCAGGATCAGGGTGGAACAACGCCGGCCGATCCTGCCGTGGAAAATGGAACGGGTACAACGAAGGGAGATCAGAATACCGCAGACAGTGCGGCAGCTGATACGACATCAGGAACTGATGTACAGAATCCGTCAACCGATACGACCATGATTGGAGCCGGAAATGCAGCTGATATATCAGAGAATGTGAATGACAGCACAATGCTGCAGGAATCCGAGGATGAAGTTTCGCTGCAGGAGGCACAGATTATGGCAACAGCGGCAGTGAGCACTCCATCCAGTATCGGAGGTGTGGCTACCACAGATATTATCAATACAGCGAAAGTCATGATCCGCAAATACGAGGGTACGTATAATTCCGTCAATCCGAACGATAATGGAGCACTTTCCATCGGAAAAATGCAGTGGCATGCGAACCGCGCAAAAAGCCTGCTTCAGATGATCGTTGCCGGAGATACCAACATGGCAAAACAGATTCTGGGTGAGCCTCTATATAATGAGATTCAAAGTGAATCTAGTTGGAGCAAGCGTGTGCTAAATACCGATGAAACTGCGAAGATCAAGGAACTTCTGGCAACAAACCAGAGCCAGATGGCGCAGGATTCCCTGGAAGAGACGGATGTAACTGGTTATGTGAATGATATTTACAATCGCGGTATCAGAAATGCAGCAGCTGTTGCCTATCTTGCAGATGTAGAAAATCAGACGGGATCCGGCGGTGTAAATACGATTCTTAGTTATGCAAAAAATCTTGGCAGTCTGTCTGAACTGACATTAAATGAGATACATATTGCGACCGTTTGTTATGCATATACAAACCGAAATACATGGCTGGCACAGTCCGATGCAAACCGGAAATCTTTTATCACAAGAAGGATCAAGGCCTATGTGGACGCTTCCGGGGAGGGCTGGACTTATTGCAAATCCGGCGATTACCGTATGCCGTCAATATCTCCGAGAACAAACAAGATCGGAATCCAGTGGCTGCAGAAAGCACTGAACGAGTATCAGGATGCCGGTCTTGCTCTGGATGGAAGTTATGGCCCGGCAACGAAAGCAGCCGTAAAAGAATTTCAGCAGAATGCCGGTCTGTCCGCAGACGGGGATGCCGGTGTGGATACGATAAGAGAACTGATCCGCAGATTGTATTTTAACAAAGTCTATACCGGATCTTCTGATATCATCGGCAGTGACAAAAAAGACATTGTCCAGGATACAAAAGGAAACTGGATTTATACGGTAAATGGAAAACAGGATACGACTTTTACCGGATTTGCAAAAAATGCAGCAGGCTGGTGGTATGTAGAAAACGGTCTGGTAAGTATGAAAACCAACAATATCATTGAAGGAACCGTAAATGGTGAGAGTGGCTGGTGGAATGTACGTGGAAGTCAGGTCATCTTTTCCGATACAGTTGCTAATAATGCGAACGGCTGGTGGCGTATTAAAAACGGAAAAGTAGATTTTACTTATAATGGAATCACAAACAATCAGAATGGCTGGTGGTACATCCGCGGTGGTGAAGTAAAATTTGATTATACCGGCGTATCCAACAATGAAAATGGCTGGTGGCGTGTAGAAAACGGACAGGTCAACTTTAACTATAATGGAATCACAAACAATCAGAATGGCTGGTGGTATATCCGCGGCGGACAGGTTAAATTTGATTATACCGGCGTGTCTAACAATGAAAACGGCTGGTGGCGTGTGGAAAATGGTAAAGTTAACTTTAACTTTAACGGAATTGCCAACAACGAAAATGGCTGGTGGTATATCAAAAACGGAAAAGTTGATTTTAATTATAACGGAACCATTCATGTAAATGGAAAAGCCTATGCGGTGAAAAACGGAAAAGTGAATGCTTAAATATAGCAGATGTGAGAGAAGTGAGGAAGCAAGAGTATGTTATTTCAGGAACAGGTAAGAAAGGTAAAACAGGCAGCGCCGAAGCTGGCTGCAACTACAAATGATCAGCGAAATGCAGCGCTGGCAGCGGTGAGAGAAGCATTGCTGCAGCATCAGGATGAAATCTTTGAGGCAAACAGACTGGATATGGAGCAGGCAGAGGCAGAAGGAATATCTGCTCCGGTGTTGAAACGTCTGAAATTTGATGAAGGAAAGCTTCGCGATGTGACAGCAGGAATTGCAGACCTGACCAGGATGGAAGATCCGCTGTTTCAGACACAGTTTGCCAGAGAACTGGATGAAGGACTGGTGCTAAAGCGTGTTACTTGTCCAATCGGTGTCATCGGTGTTATTTTTGAGGCTCGGCCGGATGCACTGGTTCAGATTTCGGCATTGTGCATCAAGAGCGGCAACTGTGCAATTTTAAAAGGAGGCAGTGAGGCACTGCGAAGTAATAAAAAACTGTTTGAGATTATATATGAAGCAGCCATTCATGCAGGACTTCCTGCAAACTGTATGATGCAGCTGGAAGCCCGTTCTGAAATTAATGAACTTCTGGCGTGTCACGATTCTGTGGACCTGCTGATTCCGCGAGGTTCCAATGCCTTTGTGCAGTATATTATGAACCATACGAAAATTCCTGTGATGGGACATGCAGATGGCATCTGTCATATCTATGTAGATAAAGAAGCAGACCTTGCAAAGGCAGTGCCGATCATCGTGGATGCAAAAACACAGTATGTGTCAGCCTGCAATACAGTAGAGACACTTCTCATTCACGAAGATATCAAAGACAGGCTGCTTCCAATCTTAAAAGAAGCATTGGATGTGAAAAAAGTAGAATTGCGCGGTACAAAAGATATTGCGGAAGTGGTAGATTGTGTACCATCCACCGATGCAGATGACAAGACCGAATATCTGGATTATATTCTATCTGCAAAAATGGTGAAAGATATTGATGAGGCCATTGAGCATATCAACTATTTTGGTTCACATCATACTGACTGTATTATTACAGAAAATCCACAGACGGCAGAGCACTTTATGAATCTGGTAGATTCCGCTGGCGTATATCAGAACTGTTCCACTCGTTTTGCAGATGGATATCGATACGGATTTGGTGCAGAAGTTGGCATCAGCACCGGAAAGCTTCATGCAAGAGGACCGGTTGGACTGGAAGGACTGGTAAGTTACAAATACAAACTGTATGGACACGGTCAGATTGTAGACGATTATGCTACCGGTAAAAAGCAGTTTCATTTTAAAAATATAATGATGCCAGTGTCAAAAGCCTGAAACTACGATGTGCGAATATTGGGTAGAATTGGGGGAGTAAGAAGAGCGCATACAAATGGATATATGTATACATGAAAATGAATAAAATAATGCATATATGAATAAATAAACACAAAAACTGCATAAATTGTTCGGTTAGACTGAAAAAATATGCAGATAATATTAATTTTTATGCAGAATCACCATTGCATTCTTTCCTCAATAGAATTATAATAGACAGCAGTTAAGAAAAAGAAAAAGAGCAGAAGCGACTGTTACATGACATTTTATTCTGCTCGGATGGAAAAAAGAGGAGAGAAAAAATGAAAGTAAAGAAAATCGTAGCCCTTGTGGCAGCTGCAGCAATGGTGCTTTCTATGGCAGCATGTGGCAGCACAGCAGATAACGGATCCAATGCAGCAGACGGAAGTGCAAAAGCAGAAGCTACAGATAAAGCATCTGACAGCGACACACTCGTTATGGCAACAAATGCTACATTCCCGCCATATGAGTATGTAGACGGTGATGAGTACAAAGGAATTGATATTGAGATTTCACAGGCAATCGCTGATGCGATGGGCAAAAAACTGGTTGTAGATGATATTGATTTTGATTCTATCATCCCGGCAATCACAACAGGAAAAGCTGATATGTCTCTGGCTGGTATGACAGTAACAGACGAGCGAAAAGAGAGCGTGGATTTCTCTGATAGCTATGCAACCGGCGTACAGGTAATCATCGTTCCGGAAGATTCTGATATCACAGGTCCGGACGATCTGGCAAATGACAAAATGATTGGAGTTCAGCAGGGAACAACCGGTCATATCTACTGTTCTGATACACCGGAAAAGGGTGGATTTGGAGAAGATCATGTAACAGCTTACCCGAATGGTGCAAGTGCGATCCAGGCATTACTGACAGGAAAAGTTGATGCAGTTGTTATTGATAATGAGCCGGCAAAAGCATTTGTAGCTGAGAATGACGGATTGAAGATTCTTGATACTGAGTATGTAACAGAGGATTATGCGATTGCTGTACAGAAGGGAAATAAAGAATTATTAGACCAGATCAATACAATTCTGGCACAGTTAAAAGCAGACGGAACATTACAGTCCATCATTGATAAATATATCAAGGCTGAGTAGTCCACGTTAAGAAACGTATGAAACGGGGCAGCATATTATGCTGCTCCATTTTACTGATTATGAAAAAAACAAAGGAGAAATAAATATGCAGGAATGGTTTGCAAATCTGGCAAATTCTTTTACCAAAACATTTATAACCAGTGACCGCTGGCAGTTGTTTTTAAAAGGATTTGGTGTTACGATCCGTGTAGCGCTCCTTGCGCTTTTAATGGGTATTGTGATCGGTATCCTTGTCGCAATTGTTCGTACAAAACATGATTCCAGAAAGAAAAATGCACATGGCTTCGGCAATGTGATCTTAAATATTTTAAATGCGATCTGTCAGGTTTATCTGACTGTGATCCGTGGAACACCGATGATGGTTCAGCTGATGATCGTATATTTCGTTATTTTTGCTTCCAGCCGTAATTCCGTCGGAGTGGCAACGCTGGCTTTTGGTATTAATTCCGGTGCGTATGTAGCAGAAATCGTGCGAGGCGGCATTATGTCTGTAGATGCAGGACAGATGGAGGCTGGTCGTTCTCTTGGTATGAATTATACACAGACCATGCGCCGCATCATCATTCCACAGGCTATCAAAAATATTCTGCCGGCATTGGGCAATGAGATGATCACATTATTAAAAGATACTTCTCTTATGACAGTTACCGGAGCAAAGGATCTGATGAAAGCAGCACAGACTGTTACAGCGGTTACTTATCAGCCATTTATGCCGTATATCAGTGTCGCAGTAATTTATCTTGTATGCGTTATGGTATTGTCGAAATTACTTGCTATATTTGAGAGGAGGATGAGAAACAGTGATAGACGTTAAGAATTTGGAAAAAAGATTTGGGGATCACAAAGTTTTAGACGGAATCAATGAACATATTTATCCGGGAGAAAAAGTTGTTGTCATCGGACCTTCCGGTTCCGGAAAATCAACCTTTCTGCGCTGCCTGAATCTGTTAGAGGAGCCGACTTCCGGTACTATTACCGTAGATGGTGTGGATATCACAGATCCAAAGACAGACATTGATAAAGTGCGTCAGAAAATGGGAATGGTATTCCAGCAGTTTAATCTGTTTCCGCATTTGACGATCAAAGAAAATATCAAGCTCGCACCTGTGACATTAAAATTAATGTCTGACAGTGAAGCAGATCAGAAAGCTATGGAACTTTTAGAGCGTGTTGGTCTTCCGGATAAGGCAGATGCATATCCAAAGCAGCTTTCCGGTGGACAGCAGCAGCGTATCGCTATTGCCCGTGCACTGGCTATGAATCCGGAAGTAATGCTTTTTGATGAGCCGACTTCCGCATTGGATCCGGAGATGGTTGGCGAGGTTCTTCAGCTGATGAAAGAACTGGCAGATGATGGAATGACCATGGTGGTTGTAACTCACGAAATGGGCTTTGCCCGTGAGGTCGGAACGCGCGTATTGTTCATGGATGGCGGAAATATCGCTGAGCAGAATAATCCGAAGGATTTCTTTGAGAATCCGCAAAATCCACGTTTACAGGAATTCCTGTCCAAAGTGCTGTAAATTCTTGTTTGTCTGTGCAAATGGAACAAAGATAGAAAATCCATCCTGCATTGGAGTTTTTTCTATCTTGTTCCTTACATACAAACCAAAGATTAAGGAGAAGGAAAAGATATGTACATTATTCCAAAACCACAGCAGTGGTATCAGAAAGAGGGGACATTTACATTAAAATATGATCGTGGGATCGTGCTGGGAAGTAATTGTCCTCCGGATATTTATGAGGATGTGCAGTTGCTGCAGCAGGATTTGAAGGAGTATGCGGGGTTTCCCATGCATATCAGCCGTGGAATACCGGAAAAAGGAGATATTTGTCTACAGTTAGGTGAGCATATGGAAGAGCAGGAATATACGCTGCTTGTTCAGCCACAGGGCATTTGTATCACAGGTGGGAGTGCCTGTGGTATTTTTTATGGGATTCAGACACTGAGGCAGATTATTTTGCAGTGTGGGTGTTGTATCCCGTATACGATCATTGTAGATCATCCGGAAATATTGCACAGAGGATTTTATCATGATGTGACCAGAGGGCGGATCCCGACCATGGATTATCTGAAAAAACTGGTGGACCGCATGTCTTTTTATAAGCTGAATCAGCTGCAGCTTTATATGGAGCATACTTTCCAGTTTCAGGCTTTTTCTGAAGTCTGGCGGGATGATACACCACTGACAGCACAAGATATTCTGGAACTGGATGCTTATTGCAGAAAACGGCATGTGGAATTGATTCCGAGTATTGCATGTTTTGGACATTTGTATAAAGTGCTCCGCACAAAAACGTATGGTGCATTGTGTGAACTGTCCGGGATGGAGGAGGAGCCATTTGGCTTTATGGACCGGATGAGGCATCATACGTTGGATGTATCTAATCCGGCGAGTATGCGGCTGGTAAAATCTCTGATCGATGAATTTATGCCGCTTTTTACCTCACAGTATTTTAATATCTGTGCGGACGAAACCTTTGATCTCGGGAAAGGAAAGAGTGCAGCACTGGCAGCGGAAATGGGTACACAGCGACTATATCTGGATTTTGTGAAAGAGCTATGTGAATATGTGGTAAGTAAGGGAAAAACACCGATGTTCTGGGGAGATATTATCTGCGAATTTCCGGAGGCTGTGCAGGAGCTGCCGAAAGAGACAATCTGTCTGAATTGGGGCTATGATGCAGACTGGCCGGAGGATTCTACGCGAAAACTGGCAGAAGCCGGAGTCAGACTTTATAATTGTCCGGGTGTCAGTGGATGGGATCAGCTGGTGAATCAGATACATGTTTCTTATGAAAATATCAGCAGAATGTGTCAGTATGCACATACTTACAAAGCAGAAGGCCTGTTGAATACGGATTGGGGTGATTGTGGACATATCAATCATCCGGATTTTAGTCTTCCTGGAATGATCTATGGAGCAGCTTTTTCCTGGAATCTGGATATTCCGGAGTTTGAGGATATGAATCATCAGATTTCAAGAATTGCTTACGGAGATGAGACAGAAACCCTGGTGTCTTTACTGGCGCGTATTTCTGAGAGCTGGAAATTTACCTGGAGAAATGCAGTAGACTGGATGGAACAGGGAAAATTACAATTATTACACAATGCAGAAATCTATGAGAATGCCGTCATGGATCTGGAGCAGATTAAAACGGAGTTGTATCAATCTGTCACAAACCTTCCGACAACACAGAGAGGACAGATCCATGCATATCTGATCGCTGTACAGGGAATGATTTTATTGCAAAAGATCGGAAAGGTACTTGCAGAAAATGATGCTGCATCCGGCAAAACAGTTAATGGAAAAGCAGGAAAAGAGGAATACCGGAAATTGGCGGAGGCTTTGGAATACTGGCTTTATGATTACAAGGAACTCTGGCGCACTACAAGCAGGGAAGCAGAACTTTTCCGGATTGAGCATGTGATCTGTGCGTATGCGGACTGGCTGCGTGCGATCTGAATCTTAAGAAAAATTCAGAAATTCAATAGAAGATTTTCAAAATTCTCTGTTATACTGGGTAAGTCACAAAAAGAAAAAAATTATGTACCGATAAAAAGTGTATGTGAAGTAGATTGATGTGACCTGGAAGGACAGACGAGTATGAAAAAGACAGAACTAAGAAAGAATATGATACAGACAGTCATATATACGGCAATATTGGTAGCGATGTTTGTATGTCTGATCGGTCTGATCATGCCGGAGGGATGTTTTTTTGGTTCCACGACAGACTGGTACGATCAGCATGTGACGCTGGCAGAGACGATCCGCAAGATCTGTTTGCAGGAGAAGACGCTGGCACCGGCATGGATACCTCTTGGCGGTGGCAGCAATGGTTTTCAATTTGCATATTACGGATATTACCGACCGGATATTATCATAGGCTGTCTGTTTCCGCAGATGCCGATGACTGTGCTGATACCAATGTATGCATTGGGCTGCTATCTGGCATCTGTTTTGTTGATGGAATATTGGCTGCGTTTGGAGGGGCTTTCCCCGTTTCTGGCATTTTTTGGAAGTATGCTTTTTTTACTGGCGGATTGCTTCTTCCAGACACATCGACAGATCATGTTTGTAAACTACCTGCCATTTTTGCTTTTGGCATTGATTTTTTTGAAAAAAAGAAGATTTGCACTCATGTCTGTCAGTCTGACATTGATTTACCTGCACAGTTTTTATTATGCAATTGCCTGTCTGGCAGTTATTGGATGGTTTGCAATCGGTATGCTGCGCAGAGAGGATAGATCCGGCAGAAAGAAATTGTTGTTTCAAGGTGTGGTAAGTGTCATTTTGTCTGTTGGAATGGCGATGATGCTGTTGCTCCCTACCTTCCTGTCAATTCTGGAACACAGACACAGCGGAGAAAAAGCAACGACGCTGGCTGACCTGATTGTGCCAAATGCGCAGAACCTGTTGTATTCTCCGTATGGAATGGGACTTACGATCATTTGTGTCTATCTGTTGCTTCTGGGACTTACAATTTGTGAGGTACGGTGGCAGTGCGCACTGCTGCTGGCCGGCAGCCTGTTTGGAGTGGCTTCGTATGTATTGAATGCGGCATTGTATGCAAGGGGAAAAATTTTGATTCCGTTTGTGTTGGTTGTGATTTTATATTGTATGAAGATTTTTCAGAAGATCCGCTGCGGCGAAGTGCGTTGGAAGTTCTGGCCATTTGTATTGTTACTTGTAGGAATTTTAACTCAGCGGGGTGAGATCTGGTTTACAGGAATTTCTCTGGATTTGATTGTTCTCTTTGTGATTGTAGTAATGGATCTGATCTGGCGTAAACTGACCGGAAGTATGGATGCGGAACGTATTTCTGGCAGAGAAACCGGTTTCGTACGCTATCTTCCACTGTTTGTAATGCCATTTTTGATTTATTTGTGCATAGCAGCAGGAGAAGGCTGGCAAGGCATCTCAAATGAAGCGGCCAGTCAGCTGAAAGAGGCAAAATCCGCTGCGCTCGTAAATTTTTTGATGGGGACAGAGGAAACGGAAGCGCAGGGCAACTCTGCACCGGAAGAAAACAGTGCCAATCAAAATCACGAGAAGGATCAAAAGAATATGACAGAGCAGACACCGGAAGAAGAATGCTTTACGGAAGAAGAATTACAGATGCTCTGTGGAAATAAAATGTATCGTTGCGATAAACTGACAGATACCAAGAGGGAGTGCAATGCGCTGCAGTTTTACGGACAGCAGAGTGCAAATATGTATTCTTCAATAACAAATCCGCTGTATCAGAATTTTTACTATAACGTAGTAAAAATGCCGATCCAGATCAACAATCGGACAGCACTTCTGGAGGAACGCAATCCATTGTTTGCACAGTTGATGGGTGAACGTTATATTTTGACTACAGAAAATAAAATGCCTTCCGGATATTCTGTTCTCCTGCAGAAAGGAAAATATGTAATCGCAGAGAATTTTAATGTGTTGCCGATTGCTTACACCACAGCAGATATCATATCAGAGGAACAGTTTGCCGGATTGAGCGATACAGAGAAAATGACAGCCCTGAGTCGCTATACAGTAGCAGGTGATGCGAAAGGAAAGAGTGTGAAAGTTCCAGAAATGGAAAAAATTTCTTTCCCGGCACTTGACTCAAAAGAAGTCAGCGTAACTGGTAATGTTCAGATTAAGGCACTGAAAAATGGTTATCGTATTCAGGCTGGAGAGGGCGGTGGTGTGGTTCGTATTCCGTTGGATCCAGGTATGAAAAATGGCACGTTATATTTTCGATTTGATGTGAAAAATCATACGGAGGATGCTGTAGTAATCTCTGCAAATGGAAGAAAAAATAAATTGTCCGGAGTGATAGCACCTTATCCGAATGAAAATGACTGTTTTTCCTATATGCTGAAAGAAAAAGGAAGTAACAAATATATTTCCCTGAAATTGTCAGAAGGCACTTATGATCTGCTCAATATGGAAAGTTATCGTTTGCCGACAAAACTGTTTGCTAAAAAACAAGTAGTATCTATGGAACTTTTCCCAGAGGAAGAATGGGAATCTGACAGTATTTTAAATGGCACGGTCACTGCTGATGAGGATGGGTATTTCGTGACATCCATTCCGATGCAGAATGGACTAAAGCTATATATAGATGGCAAAGAAGCGAAGCTTGAAACTGTGAATACTGCTTTTGCCGGAACAAAAATTTCAGCCGGTGCTCATACGGTTGATCTAAAATTTGATGCACCAGGTCAAAAGTATGGTAACATGGCAAGTCTGTTGTCTGTATTCTTGTTTGTGATTTGGGCAGCAGGAAGCACATTATATAAACGAAAAAAAGCATAGATAAAATCCGATTATAGCAGACAGGTATAAAAGTGGACAAAAACTTTTTTATTAATATTGGTAGCACCAATGTATTGAAATTATTGAAATATCTGATATAATGAGTGCAAGAGAGTCAGAATATGCTCGCACAATTCTGACGAACGACGAATGTCGGTCATGAACTGGTTTTGTTCATGATATAATAATTTGGAAATTTGAATTGCATTTTAAGGAAAAAATAATTAGTATAAAATGTAAACTTTAAAATGTAGACTTTTTGACTAAGGAAAAGAGGCGTTGTTTATGAAGTATATTCGTCAATTTGTCATTATTCTGTTTATTTCTTTTATTGGAGAAGCTTTAAAATACGTATTGCCGTTGCCAATTCCGGCAAGTATTTATGGGCTGGTGCTGTTGTTTGTATTGCTGGAGACAAAAGTATTGAAGGTGGAGGCAGTTCAGGATGCTGGAAAATTTCTGATTGAGATTATGCCGATGATGTTTATCCCGGCAGGCGTCGGTCTGTTGAATGCATGGGATACATTAAAGCCAGTGTTGATTCCGGTTATTGTAATCATGTTTATATCTACGATCGTGGTTATGGGTATTTCCGGAAGAGTAACACAGACAATGATTGAAGCAGAGGAGCGGAAGAAAAATGAAGGACATTCTGAGTAATTCTATGTTTTTCGGCGTACTGGTGAGTATCCTTGCATATGAGGTTGGTGTACTGCTGAAAAAGAAATTTAAATTTGCACTTTTAAACCCATTATTGATCTCCATTGTGATCATTATCCTGATTTTAGTGGGATTCCATATTGATTATGATACATATAACGATGGTGCACAGCTTTTAAGTTATCTGCTGACACCGGCCACTGTATGTCTGGCCATTCCGTTATATGAACAGATGGAACTTCTGAAGAAAAATTGGAAAGCCATTATGAGTGGTATCATAGCAGGCGTTCTTACCAGTGCGGTCTGTGTCTTAATAATGTGTCTGATTTTTCATCTGGAGCATGATATGTTTGTTACATTGCTTCCAAAATCAATTACAACAGCTATCGGTATGGGCGTATCAGAAGAGTTAAATGGTATCGTAACGATCACCGTTGCAGTCATCATTATTACTGGTGTGCTGGGAAATGTGCTGGCAGATTTTGTATACAAATTATTCCATGTTACTCATCCGGTAGCCAAAGGAGTTGGACTTGGTACTTCTGCCCATGCCATTGGTACGGCGAAAGCACTGGAAATGGGTGAGATCGAGGGTGCTATGGGTGGTCTGTCCATTGCAGTGGCAGGTATCCTGACTGTTATTGTCGCACCGATTTTTTCACATATCATATAAAAATGACAAGAGCGGCAAAGTAAATTTTGCCGCTCATTGATGTACTTGGATTATTTGAACGCAGAATAAGCAAGTAGCGAAAGCGGATTGCGAATGTCCGCTTTACTTCTATGCTCTTGTACTTGCAAAAATAATGCATTATACTTATAATCTATCTTATGAAAAAAAGAAAAACATATAAGAATAGTCAGAAAAACAGCAAGTAGAAAGAGAGAGAAGATATGAAGTATAAATGTGTAAATGAACTGGACAAATTTATGTTCCAGGATGCTGAAGTGAAAAAAATGGAATTTAATCCGGGGTTAATGACAATGGTGCTGCTTGGTGTGGCAGCAAGACATAACAATCCGTCTAATGATACACTGGCAGATCGTTATCTGGATGATACGGAAATTCGTTTCAAATCTCCGGTTATTACAAGATTTTTATTAGAGGGCGCAAAATATTACGATGCTAATAATGTACTGCAGCGGGAAGTGCCGGATCAGGATATCCCAAAAGATCAGTTCAAAGAGATTTTTCAGAAAATACAGGAAGATGGAAAAGTATTTGTAGTGACACCGAAGCCTGCAAAAAATGGTGGTGCATGTTGCTGTGAAATTGCTGTCGATGTAGAGGAAGAGACTTACTGGGTGGAAGTAGAGTTTGAAAAAGCAGTCGTAGAATGGGAGCATTTCTTAAATAAAGTACAGGCATAGGGAAAATGACAGAAATGGTAGTTATTATTTTTCTTATTATAGGAGTAGTTGTTTTCGGAGTGCTTGGTTTAAGTATATGTATGCTTCGCCCGGAAATGGAGAAAACTCGTTCATTTGCCATCTTTGAGCATACAATGATCGCACATCGGGGACTATTTAATAATGCTTCAGAAGTACCGGAAAATAGTCTGGCGGCATTTCAACGAGGAATGGAATGTGGTTTTGGCATGGAATTGGATGTACAGCTTACCAAAGATGGTAAGCTGGTCGTTTTTCATGATTTTGACTTGAAGCGCATGTGTGGTGTACATAAGAAATTAACAGAATCAACATATGCGGAATTACAGCAGTATCTTTTGAAGAACAGTACACAAAAGATACCGCTTTTTTCTGATGTGCTGAATCTGATCGGTGGAAAAGTGCCTCTTGTAGTTGAAATTAAAGTTGGATTTGACTATAAGGCTACTACAGAAGCAGCAGCGGCAATGCTGTCAGAATATAAGGGTATATATTGTATAGAATGTTTTAATCCATTGGCATTGGTATGGTATCGCAGACATTATCCGAATGTATTACGCGGACAATTATCAATGAACTTTTTCCAAAGTGAAGATAAGATGCCACAGATTATACGTTTTTTCCTGACAAATCTGCTGTTGAATTTCTGGGCAAAACCGGATTTCATTTCATATAATCATAAAGACTGTCAAATACGTGGATTTCGTATGTGCCGTAAGTTGTTTGGAGTAAAAACTGCGGCCTGGACGATTAAGAATGAAGCAGAACTTGAAGCTGCCCGCGAAACATTTGATATGTTTATTTTTGACAGTTTTATGCCCAAAGAAGGGGAAAAGGTGAGAGTGAGTTGAAAAAACAGAAAATAGATGAGAGTAAGTTGCTTTTTTCCAACCACGATCTGAAGGTATTGCTGATACCGTTGATGGTGGAACAGTTGTTAAACTCCCTGATGGGAACCGTGGACAGTATGATGGTCAGCAACGTGGGAAGTGCAGCTATTTCTGCGGTTTCGCTGGTAGATTCCATCAATGTGCTGGTCATTCAGGTTTTTACGGCATTGACAGCAGGCGGTGCCATTATCTGTTCCCAGTATCTGGGCAGAAAAGATATAAAATCCTGCAATAAGGCTGCCCGGCAGGTATTGTTGGCAATGCTTGTAATTTCCGTTGGATTGATGGCAGTATGCATTGTATTTCGTTACCCGCTGTTGAGACTGATCTTCGGAAATGTAGAGCAGGATGTTATGGATAATTCGCAGATATATTTCCTGATCACAGCGATATCATTTCCGTTTATTGGTTTGTTTGATGCAAATGCAGCATTTTTCCGGGCAGAAGGAAATTCCAAACTTCCAATGACAATTTCAGCTTTGTGTAACATTGCAAATATTGCAGGAAATGCAATTCTGATCTTTGGATTCAATATGGGCGTGGCAGGTGCGGCAATTTCTACACTTATATCCCGTATTTTGATGTCGGTTATTATGATCTGTCGCCAGCGTATGCCAAAACAGGAAATTGTAATCCGGGATTATTTCAGTATTCGTCCGGATATGAAGCTGATCCTGATCATCCTTTCTGTGGGAATTCCTTCCGGTATTGAAAATGGTATGTTTCAATTTGGTAAACTTGCAATTCAGTCTACGGTATCGACACTTGGAACTACAGCGATTGCTGCTCAGGCTATGACTATCATCCTGGAAAATTTAAACGGTATTGCAGCGATTGGTATTGGAATTGGTTTGATGACGATTGTTGGACAGTGTATTGGTGCCGGCGAAAAAGAACAGGCAGTATATTATATTAAAAAACTGGCTGTGATATCAGAGATTGTTGTGTTCAGTTGCTGTCTGCTGATCTGGGCACTGACAAAACCAATTACAATGATCGCAGGCATGGAACCGGAGAGCGCGGATATGTGTTTCTTCATGATGACAGTGATCACTATCGTAAAACCGATTGTCTGGGTTCCGGCGTTTATTCCGCCATATGGACTTCGTGCAGCCGGAGATGTCAGATTCTCCATGATTTTGTCTACTTGTTCTATGTGGATCTTTCGTGTGAGCCTGTGCATTTATCTTTGTAGAGCACAGGGATTTGGTCCAATTGCAGTATGGATCGGAATGTTTGCTGATTGGTCCGTGCGAAGTATTATATTTACCATTCGGTTCCACAGACGGAAATGGCTCGAACATAAAGTCGTATAAATCTTGTTTAGGGTAGTTTAAAAAGAAGCTGGAAGAAAACTCCAATGCCGGCACGACGGATTTTCTATCTGCGCTGCGCCGCTTATCTCCGACCGCTCCCGCGAACTCACCAACAGCAAAAACAGCTGTTGGCTCAAACACACTCCCG
>CAKREL010000002.1 GCA_934317205.1 uncultured Eubacterium sp. | reverse complement strand
TGGACATGCTTCTACACAACGACCACAGTTAATACATGCTGTTGCATTCTGGGCAGCATCCTCAACTGCATCTTCTGCCAGACACAACAATGCAGATGTTGTCTTGGTTGTCGGGACATCAAGTCCAAACATTGAAAATCCCATCATAGGGCCACCGGAGATCACTTTCTTCGGCTGAGTTTTAAATCCGCCCGCTGCTTCTACTAATTCTGCATAGTTTGTTCCAATACAGACATAGAAGTTTTTTGGATCAGCAATCGCATCACCTGTAATAGTAACGATACGATGCATCAGCGGTCTTCCAAGTTTTACTGCATGATAAATTGCAACAATTGTGTCAACATTGTCTACGATACATCCAGCATCTGCCGGAAGCATAGTAGAGTTAATTGCTCTGCCTGTTGTTGCAAAAATCAACTGACGCTCAGAACCCTGTGGATATTTTGTTTTTAATGCTTTTACTTCCATTCTAGGCTCATTTTTTGTCAGTTCTGTAAGCTTCGCGATACAATCTGGTTTATTATCCTCGATGCCAAAGATACCTTTTGCATTGTCAAACAGAGAAAGAATAATTCTCATTCCCTCAATTAATTTCTCCGGCTCTTCAATCATTCTTCTGTAATCAGAAGTCAGATACGGCTCACACTCTGCACAGTTCGCAATGATGTAATCAATTTTTTCCGGCTCTTTCGGAGAGAGTTTTACATGTGTCGGGAATCCCGCACCACCCATACCGACAATACCGGCATTCTGGATTTTTTTAATGATCTCATCTTTGCTCAGAGTTGAAACATCTTCTACCGGTGTAAACTCCAGAGATTTGAACTCTCCATCATTCTCTACCACAATAGAATTCACCATGTCTCCGACCGCTACTCGTCTCGGTTCAATTGCCTTAACAGTGCCGGATACAGTTGCATAAATCGGTGCAGATACAAAACCGCCGGCTTCAGCGATCATCTGCCCCTTTACTACAGCATCACCTACTGCAACGACTGGCTTTGCCGGTGCACCAATGTGCTGTGATAACGGATAAACCAGATCACCCTTGGGTAAATATTCCTGAATCGGTTTATCTTTCGACAAGTCCTTTCCATCATATGGATGGACACCGCCCTTAAAAGTACATAAGCCCATAACCTGTGCCCCACTTTCTCTAAAATAGTTTCCGCAGAAATAATATGTATCCTGCATAATATCGATGAATATTATAGCACACTTCCCAAAAAAAGTACTAAATTCCATGCAATTTTCCTTTTGTATTGAAAAAAATACCAAACAAACTATAATGAACTGTATAAAATACAAATAGTGCAGGAGAACTTTAAATATATGATCATAAAACAAACTTTTTTCCCTAATCTTGAATTAGATGAATCTGTCCAGAACTATTTGACGCCTGACACCATACTACTGGACATAGAAACAACCGGGCTGTCTGCTGCACGGCATTCCATTTACTGCATCGGCTGTTCTTATCTATCCACCGATAAAGATAACAGCATCACAATTCAGCTTTTTTTTGCAGAAAAGCCTGAGCAAGAAGCAGAACTTCTAACCGCACTGGCAGCACTTTTACAGACACACAAAAAGATCATTACGTTCAATGGCAGTGCTTTTGATCTTCCTTTTCTAAAAAAGCGGTACGCATCAAATCATATGAAGCATTCATTTTCCGACATTCTCTCAATCGATTTGTACCGGGAAGCCTGCCGTCTGAAGGAACTGATTCGATTGCCGGATTATAAGCAGAAATCTATCGAAAGCTTTCTCGGATATTTTCGTGAAGATTCTTATACCGGAAAAGAGCTGATTGCTCAGTATCTTCTATATATAAAAGAACCTGCGAAAGAATTACTACACAACTTACTGCTGCATAACGAGGAAGACGTGCATGGAATGTATCGTCTTCTTCCTCTGCTTTTCTACTCAGATTTTCTGAACGGGAATTTTCGAATTGAAAGTGTGTGCATATCCTCCACAGACCAGACACATTACTGTGATATTACATTGAATACTACTTATTCATTTCCACAGAAAATCACTTCCATCTTGCCTGAAGCCTCTCTTTTGTTCTGTGATAAAAAAGTGATGATTTCCTTCCCAGTTCACCATGGATCCCTGCGCCATTATTTCAAAGACTATAAAAATTATTATTATCTTCCAGAAGAACAGACTATCATACATAAAAGTCTTGGTTCGTGTGTAGATTCTGAGTACCGCAAAAAAGTTACAAAAGAAAACTGCTATCTGGAAAAAGCATGCGATTATCTTATTCATTTTGTTCCGGATAAAAATGGTTATCTGCGTAGCGACTATTCTGATACAGCTACTTATTTTGAACTACCGCAGACTGATTCTGTTTCCGGTAAACCACTTAGTTTTTCATCCACGCAATTACAGCAACTGTATTCTTTTCTATCCTCTTTTTTGAAAAATCTGTTGCATTAATTGCCATAAAAAAACAAGCCAAACAAGTAATAGCCAAGCAAGGATATACGTCCTCGCCTGGCTATTGTCTAGTAGTCTGTGATAACTAAAAATCATCTAATTTCGAACACTCTTTTGTTCTGTCCGTTTACTTCAAATCAATCTTACTCTTCTTCAGCTGCTTCAGCCTCTGTATTCTGAGCAAGTGCTTTAATGCTCAGGCTGATTTTTCTGTCAGCCTCATCAAAATCAACAATTTTAGCTTCGATTTCCTGTCCGATGCTTAATACATCAGCCGGTTTTTCAACGTGATCTCTGGAAATCTGGGAAACATGAAGTAAAGCATCAACACCCGGTGCAAGCTCTACAAATGCACCAAAATCTGTCATACGTGCAACTTTGCCAGTCACAACATTACCTACTGCATATTTCTCAGCTGCATTGTTCCAAGGATTCTCTTCCGGGAATTTCACGCTGAGTGCGATTTTTGTATCTTTGATATCTTTGATAAATACTTTTACAGTATCGCCAACTTTATAGATTTTCTTAGGATTCTCTACGCGTCCCCAGGACATCTCAGAAATATGAAGCAGTCCGTCTGCACCGCCAAGATCAATGAATGCGCCAAAATCTGTAATATTTTTAACAGTTCCTTCAATCACATCACCAACGTTGATCTTCTCTAATAATTCTTTCTGTTTACGCTCTTTCTCAGCAACCAGAAGCTGTTTTCTGTCACCGATAATGCGTCTTCTTCTCGGGTTAAACTCAGTTAATACGAACTGAATCTCCTGATCTTTGTATTTGCTAAGATCTCTCTCATAAGAATCAGATACAAGGCTTGCCGGGATAAAAATTCTTGTCTCATCGAGAACAACACTTAAACCACCATCTAATACCTGGCTTACTGTACCTGTTAAAACTTCTCCATTCTCGAAAGCTTCTTTCAGACGCTCGCTTCCTTTCTCTGCTGCAAGACGTTTGTATGTAAGGAGAACCTGTCCCTCGCCATCGTTTACTTTCAGAACTTTTGCTTCCATTGTGTCACCAACAGAAACAACAGTAGTGAGGTCTACATTAGAGTCGTTTGTGTATTCGTTTCTGGTAATAATTCCGTCTGATTTATAGCCAATATTCAGGATAATTTCATCCGGTTTCACATCTATAACAGTGCCTTCGACTACCTCTCCATTTCTGATTGTTTTTAAAGATTCTTCCAACATTTGTTCAAAACTCATTTCTGACATATTTTTGAACCTCCTCAATAATATTATTTGGGGTAGAAGCCCCAGCTGTAATACCTACGTAGTCGAAACGCGAAAAGTCAGAATTCTCTAAATCTTCTTTCGTTTGTATAAAGTAAGTATTTCGACAATTTTCAGAACAGATTTCATACAGTTTCCGTGTATTGGAACTGCTTAATCCGCCGATCACCAACATGGCATCCACTTTCGTCGAAAGTTCTTTTGCAGCTTCCTGACGTTCTTTTGTGGCATTACATATGGTGTTATGGACGATGATCTCACTGTCCTTGTCCACCGTACTCTCACTATCATACCCTTTTTTTTGAATAATTTCAACAAGTTCTTGAAATTTATTGTAATTAAATGTTGTTTGTGCAACAATACATATCTTTTTCCATGATTTCAGATCTATTTTTTTTACATCTGACTCATTATTAATGACAACTGTACGTTCTGCATCAGACCATCCCACAATCCCCTGCACCTCTGGATGATCTCCACTTCCAATAATAATCACATAATAACCTTTTTGGGAATATTCCTGCACAAGTGTATGGATTTTTTTAACAAATGGGCATGTGGCATCTACAACACGCAACCCATCTCTCATCAGTTCATCCTGTTCCGCTTTTGTCACACCATGAGAGCGAATAATCACAGTACCTTCTGACTTTTCTTTTGCTTCTTCCAGAGAATTGAGTACTTTAACTCCTTTTCTTTCAAGATCCGATATTACTTCTTCATTATGAATAATGGGACCGTAAGTATATACTGCAGCATCTTCTTTTGCTTCCTGATATACGGTATCTACCGCGCGATTAACACCGAAACAGAAACCAGCCATCTTTGCAAGTTCTACTTTCATGCTTCCAGCCCTGCCTTTTTTGCCTGCTTATAAATTGCCTCTACCACTTCATCAATATTCAGATCAGAAGAATCCAGCATGACAGCATCCTCTGCTGCCTTTAATGGTGCAATTTTACGATGCATGTCACGATAGTCTCGCTCGCTAATATCTTTTTCGATTTCTGCCAGATTACAGTGTTCTCCTTTTTCTACTAATTCGTCATAACGGCGTTTTGCCCGCACCGCTACGCTTGCTGTAAGAAAAATCTTCAACTGTGCATTTGGGAGTACACAGGTCCCGATATCACGGCCATCCATGATGACATTATGCTGTGCAGCCATATCTTGCTGCAGACTGAGAAGTTTTGCACGTACAAATCCGTAACCACTTGTGGCTGATGCCATATTTCCTACTTCTTCCTGACGGATCTTTCCAGAAACATCTTCTCCATTTAATAGGACTTTCTGCACACCATCTTCATAAATCAGAGCCACAGAAATATCTTGACAGGCATCTTTGATTTTTTCTTCTTCATCTGCTTTTATACCATGCTGCAAAAAATAATATCCCATAGCACGGTACATTGCCCCTGTATCCACGTAAATAAAGGATATTTTTTTTGCCAGCTTCTTCGCTATTGTACTTTTTCCGGCACCTGCCGGTCCATCAATTGCAATGTTAAAACTCATCTGTTTAACCTCTCTCATTTATTCTATACTTATTCCTGCCAGATATCCGGTGGACCATGCAATCTGCAGGTTAAATCCTCCGGTTACGGCATCTACATCCAACATTTCACCACACAGATACAGCCCCTGCACCAGTTTTGACTCCATGGTAGACGGATTCACTTCTTTAACCTTAATACCACCTCTGGTAACAATAGCTTCTTCTATTTTACCAAGACCTGTAATGGTTCCCGGAAAATGTTTCAACAACGTCAGAAGCTGATGACGTTCTTCTCTGGTAATGGAATGTACCTTTTTCTCCGGACCAATACCAGACAATCTGATCAAAACCGGTATCAGTTTTGCTGGAACAAGCCCATGCAGGGCATTTTTGAACTGACGGTTTACATTCTCTGCAAAATCACGCTGCAGACGCTTGTCCAGCTGTTCTTCCGAAAGTGCCGGCTTTAAGTCTATTTCAAAAGACAGTTTCTGCTTCATATATTTATCCGGAATACAGCTACTGGCTGTCAGTACCAACGGTCCGCTGATTCCCTGATGAGTAAATAGCATCTCACCAAATTCCGAATACAGCGTCTTTTTCCCATCTTTCACCGTTAACGTTACATTTTTCAGAGACAACCCCTGTAACTGCATGATGTACTCTTCCGCTGTAGTCATTCCAATCAAAGAAGGTCGAAGTTCCGTTACTGTATGCCCAAGTTTTTTACACAGTTCAAAACCGTTTCCATCTGATCCTGTTGTCGGATAAGACATACCACCGCAGGCTGCTACCACAGCATCAAATTCCTCTATCTGATTTTTCTGATGTGTATCATGGCAATCCCAGCACACTCCAGTGATTTTCGTTCCATCACTTAAAATTTCTTGCACTTTAGTATTCAAGCAGATATGCACCTTTTTTCTGCGCAGTTCATCTGTCAGTGCACGAATTACGTCGGAAGCATGATCCGACAGCGGAAACACACGGTTTCCCCGTTCTGTTTTCATTTTCAGACCAAGACTTGCAAAATAATCCATCAGTGCATGGTTATCAAAAGTATAAATCGCACTGTAGAGAAATTTTGCATTTTTCATGATTGCAGCAAACAAATCCTCTGTGTCACATGCATTGGTCAGGTTACAACGTCCCTTTCCCGTAATATAGATTTTTTTACCGAGTTTCTCATTCTGTTCAAACAGCGTCACCTGGTGTCCTTTTCCGGCTGCGATGCATGCTGCCATCATTCCACCGGCGCCTCCGCCGATTACTGCCACTTTACTCATTCATTTTCTCCGATTTTACACTTGTTGTTTTTTAATTTGAAAAATATCTATCTAAAATTCATCTGCTTTTATTTTTCTTTTCCAGAATCTTCCTGATCTACTTTCTCAATCTTTCCATAACGCATTTTCATATGATCATCAATATAATTGATCTCATCACTCTCATAAACCTGATATTCGTCCCAGATATCTTCCAGTGTCTCCAGCGTTTCAGCCACTTCACTTTGTTTTCTCATGCATAGAGCAACTATCAGCGCATTAATCACACTCAGCGGTGCGACCAGGGAATCCACGATAGATGCCATATCACTCTTTGCAATCAAATTGCATGAAGAATACAGATTCATAGGGGAATGTACACTGTCTGTCAGTGTGATTACTTTCGCATTTCGGTTATTGGCAAATTCCATGGCTTTTAACGTTCGCATGGAATAGCGCGGAAAACTAATACCGATGATTACATCATCCTCACTAATGCGTACCATCTGCTCAAACAGTTCACTTGAGCTGCTGGTATGAAGCAGGTGCACATTATCAAACATCAAATTAAAATAAAAAGACATAAAGCTAGCCAACGGTGCACAACTTCGAATTCCTACAATGTAAATATGCTTTGCATTTAAAATAATATCCAGTGCCGCCTCAAAGGCATTCTGGTCGATCTGTTCCATGGTTCTCTTGATTTTTTCTGCATCAGACTGCAACACCGTCTCCAAAATCTTTGACTGGCTAATCCGTCCATAAGTTACTTCCATTCGTTGGATAGAATTCAACTTATTGCGCACAAGTTCTTCCAATGCTTTCTGGAATTCAGGATAACCACGATATCCAAGATGTGTCGCAAACCGTACAACAGTGGATTCGCTCACACCAACAACTTTTCCCAGTTTCTCTGCGGTCAGAAAAACCGCCTTATCATAATTATCTGTAATATATGTAGACAACAGCTTCTGCCCTTTACTCATACTGCTGTACTTTTCATTAATCCTATTAATCAGCTCATTTGAATTATTCATTTCTCTTCTCCACTTTTTATCTGACAGGACACTTTTGTCATATCAGATATGATTTCCCGCATAACAGTTATTGTAAAGCACGGGTAATACCGTGTCTAGTATACCTCATATTTCTTTAAGAAACAATATAAAGAAAATTTGTTTCAAACACCAGCAATAATCAAATTTCGTTACCGTCTCTGATGCACAGACTGACTGTGTCAGAATCTGACACCCATTTAAAAAAATATCGCGTTTTCCGACTTTATCACCTTTCTGAACCGGTGCTTCCAAATAATCCGGTAAACTCCATTTTTCTGTAATTATATCGGAATCAGAAACCAGAAGTTCTCGTTGCATAGTTTCTGTCTGTACCATAATACTTTCCAAATAAGCATATCTGACCTTTTCCAAATAAATATCTCCTTGATGTTCTGTATCAAGCACTCTCCTCTGAATTATTATACCTTTATCCAGACAGATCCTTCTTTTTTCGTCTTTCCATATATACTGTTTTCGAAAATAATTATCATTTCCATAATCAATCAGCTTTTTGGAATCTTCCCACTTGTATCCTTTGTTATTTGGCCAGCCGCAGGCCAATAATGCAAATGTATATGCACGGTCCTCTTTTCGGTATGCGCCCACATAACAATAACCCGCTTTTGCCGTAAACCCGGTTTTTCCAGAAACCATACCGTCCACCATGAAAAGCAGTGCATTATGATTCGTCAGCGTTGCCTGAAATGTACCATCTATACTGTTGATTGTTTTTTGAGCAGTTTTTGTAATTTCCAAGAATTTGTCATTTTGTATACAAGCCGCCATAATCAAGCTGAGATCATAAGCCGTCGTCTGATGCATACCGTTTCTATCTGAGTTGTCAAGTCCATTTGGTGTCACAAAATGTGTATTTTGACAGCCTAGTTCCACTGCTCTTTTATTCATTTGTTCTGCAAAAACTTCAACCGTTCCTGCGATATGTTCTGCAATGGCCACCGCAGTATCATTATGTGATTCCAACATCAGAGAATATAATAAATCTTCCAATAAAAACTGTGTCCCTTGTGGACAGCCAAGCCGTACTTTCGGCATCGAACAGGCATTTTTTGAAAAAACCACGATTTTTTCGAGTCTTCCGCTCTCTATTGCAAGCAGACAAGTCAAAATTTTTGTTGTACTTGCATTTGCCATAGCAGTGTTGGCATCTTTCCCATATAAAATCCGTCCAGTGTCAGCATCTGTCAAAACCGCACTTTTGGCATGCAAATCCAGGTCATCTTTTTGAAAATCTGAAAACTGCTCCCTGGCATCCTTCCAGGGCATCTGTATCTCATATTTTTGTCTTTCTGCCATAGTTGTTTTTGCCGCCGAAACCATTCCACACGGAAACACTATTATATATATCAGACAAACACATATTATAAAAAATCGTTTCATAAAATATCCATTTTTTCTTTTCTATTCATTCTATGCCTTTGTAAGATTACCATGAAAAAATATTTACATGTATGGAATCTGACTTTTTTCCTACAAAAAAAAGGTAGGACAGTCATTGGCTGTCCCACCTATATGATTACCTTATCTTTTTACTGTTTTTATCTTTGATTCGGCATTTTCCATGCTTCGTGATCCGTATGTAGTAATTCGTGAGATTTATGAGATAACGGTTTCTCAAAAAAGTCTTCGTACGCTTTGATCACAGATGGATTTTCGTGTGAGAAACGAAGCGGATTCTTTTTATCTAACTTATACAGATTTCTTCCTCGTACATCTGCCAGTTCCACACCATCGGTGATTGGCTGTCCGCCACCGCCAACACATCCACCCGGACATGCCATCACTTCTACGAAATGATATTCTGCTTCACCCGAACGAATTTTTTCCATTAATTTTCTTGTATTTCCAAGTCCACTGACAATAGCAGCCTTAATCTTTATACCTGCGATCTCAACTTCAGCTTCTTTGATTCCGTCCATACCACGGACTGTTCTAAACAAATCAGGATCAGGATTTTTTCCATTTAACACATAGTAAGCAGTTCTCAGAGCTGCCTCCATAACGCCACCAGTTGCGCCGAAAATAACACCTGCACCGGAACCCACGCCTAATGGCTGGTCAAATTCTTCTTCCTCAAGGAAAGCCGGCGAAATCAGTTCTGCCTTTAATACGCGATCCAATTCTCTGGTTGTCAAAGAAAGGTCTACATCCTGACCAGCTCCTGCATCATTCATAACAGGTATTGCACACTCATGTTTCTTTGCCACACACGGCATAATGGAAACACTAAAGATTCTGGAAGGATCCACATCCAGGACCTGCGCATAATAGGATTTTGCCACTGCACCGAACATCTGCTGCGGCGATTTTGCCGTTGACAAATTTTTTACCATGTCCGGATACTGAGATTTGATGAACCGAACCCATCCAGGACAGCAAGAAGTAAACATTGGCCAGGAATATTCATCCGCATGTGTCATACGCTCCAGAAACTCATTCCCCTCTTCCATGATTGTCAGATCTGCGGAAAAATTAGTATCAAATACATAATCAACACCAAGAGCACGCACTGCTGCTGCCATTCTTTTTTCAGTAGCCATTTCACGTGCAAGTCCAAGATCTTCGCCCCAGGCAGCACGCACTGCCGGTGCAATTTGAACGACAACAATCTTTTCCGGATCATGTACAGCATCCATTAATTTTTCTATATCATCACGTTCATGCAGTGCACCAACCGGGCAATGTGTGATACACTGACCACAAATTGCACAATCAGACTCTGTAATATTTTTTCTGCCAGACACACCAACACTGGTGCGTTTTCCGGTATTGATCACATCCCAGACTTTCAATTGCTGGACTTTATCACAGATTTGCACACAACGCATACATTTGATACATTTGCTTGCATCACGAATAAGTGGAAAATCCTGTGGCCATTCATTCTGTTCATATTTTTCATCAAATGGAACATCACCGATATTCAGTTCATTTGCCACTGTCTGCAATGTACAGTTTCCACTTCTGACACAAGAAGCGCAATGTGCATCATGTTCTGAAAGAATCATCTGTACATTCATACGGCGGGCATGCTGTGCCTTGTAACTGTTTGTATATACAACCATACCTTCTTCTACGACTGTATTGCAAGAAGCAACCAGAGTCTCTTTACCTTCTACCTCTACCACGCAGACACGACAGGCTCCAATCTCATTAATTTCTTTTAAATAGCATAATGTCGGAATTTTAATTCCAATCTGAGCGGCAGCTGCCAGGATTGTAGTACCTTCTGGTACCTGAATCTTTTTATTATTAATTGTTAAATTTACCATTCGAACTCTCTGCCTCCTCTCAGTGTGCCACAGCCATGATGGTCGCATCGCAAGCAGCGGCTTGCTTCCTGTACTGCTTCCTCGCAGCTCATAGGAAGTTCAATACCTTCAAAGTTTGTTTTTCTTGCCCATGCTTCTACTTCCTGAAGGTTGACGCGTCCACACGGTACTTTATCATTCAACATTGGCTCCGGAATCTCCACATCACAACTGATTGGATGATGATAGCCAAGATACTCATCGATATTGGCGGCTGCTGCTTTTCCTGCTGCAATAGCCTTGATTACAGTAGCTGGTCCAGAGACGCAATCACCACCTGCATATACGCCAACTAAATTTACTGCACCACCTTTATCTGCGACAATTCGTCCACGGTTAACAGCCATTCCAAAATCTGCAAAAGGCTGAGATACAATATCCTGTCCAATGGCAACCAGAACAATATCACATTCCACACGTTCCTCTGGTTTGTTTGCCTTACGCGGAGCTGGTCTGCCACTTTTTACTGGTCCAATGATCTGCGGCTGTACCCAGAGAGCACATGCTTTTCCCTCTGCGTCTGCTTCTACACGAAGCGGGGCTTTTAAAGTAACAAGTTCGATTCCCTCTGCAATCGCACCCTCTACCTCTGCCGGAAGTGCAGTCATATCTTCCTGGCGTCTGCGATATACGATGCTTACAGTCTCTGCGTTCGCACGCATTGCGGTTCTGGCACAATCCATAGCTACATTTCCGCCACCAACTACAACTACGCGTTTTCCAGTGTAATCCGGATAAGCACCATCACCAATTTCACGGAGCATGTCGACAGCAGAAATCACATTTTTGCTATCTTCTCCCTCCAGGCCAAGTTTTTTATCGGTATGTGCACCAATAGCCACATAAATTGCGTCATACTCCTGTTCTATCTGCTTCATTTCTTCTGTTCCAATGTTTACATTTAATTTCACTTCCACACCAGTAGAAAGAATAGCATCAATGTCTTCCTGCAGACGTTCACGTGGGAAACGGTAGTTAGGAATACCATAACGCAACATGCCACCAAGCTGTTTTTTCTCCTCAAATACGGTACATTGATGCCCCATTAACTGCAGAAAATATGCAGTTGTCAGTCCGCTCGGGCCACCACCGATAATGGCAACCTTCTTACCTGTGGATTTTGCACATGCCGGAACCGGTACTTTGTCAGACGGTGCATTATCTACGATATAACGTTTCATACCACGAATATTGATAGAATCGTCAATAATATTTCTGCGGCATCTTGCCTCACATGGATGTTCACAGATCAATGCACAGGCCGTTGGGAACGGGTTGTCCTTACGAATCAAACGGATTGCGTCTTCACAACGTCCCTCACCAGCCAGCGCAATATAACCTGGTATATCCACATGCGCCGGACAAAGTGTAACACACGGAATCGGCTGTTCAAATGAACCAAGACATCTGTGTTCTGTTATATGTGAAATATAATCTTCTCTGAACCCTTCCAGACCTGCCAGCACCATACGTGCTGATTCAAAACCGATGGCACAGTCAGCAGAATTTTTAATATTCTCTGCTGTTTCTTCAATCAATTTCAGAGTTTCCATAGTTGCTTCGTTGTCCAGCACTTTCTCAAGAAGTCGTTCTAACTGCCCCAGACCAATTCGGCATGGAACACATTTTCCACATGTCTGTGCATGACATACTTTTAAAAATGCCAGCTGCATATCTACCGGACAGACTCCCGGCGGATTTGCTACAATTCGCTGTGTAAATTCTTTCATAAGCTGTTCTGTCGTAGAATTTACTTTGTCAGCTGATACTACTGATAATCTGCTCATATCCTATCCTCCTAAACCTTTACCACTGTAAAGTCCGCTGCTTCCATCTGTAGTGGCTATACGCCTCAATTATAATCTCGTACATTTTTTGTACATTTTTTACATATCTACACTGGTTTTGCAGTACCCATGTGTCACATTTTAATATAGCATTGTTTTTTTTTCAATACTGAGAAAAGAGTGACCGGGTTTCCTGTTAGTAATTTCAACCCAATCACTCTTCTCACTTTTTGTGCAATATACACTATTATTTTTCTTCCTATTTAGTTGTTTTTTACAGTAGTTAATTCATTAACAAGATATTCAAACAGATTCGTGAAAAAATGCAATTCATTTTTGTTTAATTTTTTCGTATTATTTGATCACAATTTTAACTGAAGCTGCACTTCTTCCTCAGCTTCTTGCTTGAGTTCCTCAACTTTGTCCGGATTCATGTCCGGAAGTTCCTCCACCGATTGTACATCAAAGCAACGCAGGAATTCCTCTGTCGTTCCAAAAAGAATCGGTCTGCCCGGTGCATCCAGACGTCCTGCTTCCTGAATCAAGCCATAATCCAGAAGCTTGTTAATCGCATGTTCGCAGGAGACTCCTCGAATCTTTTCAATTTCCACTTTTGTTACCGGCTGCTTGTATGCAATAATGGACAATGTTTCCAGCAAAACATCTGTCAGCACCTGTTTCCGTGGCTGTTTTGCAATTCTGATCAGATATTCGTACTGAGACGGTTTTGTGCAAATCTGATACGCTCCGTCCAACTCCAGTATCTGCAGACCACAACTTGGATTTTTGTAACGATCTGACAGATTTTGCATGATCAGCTCTGCTTCCCGCTCACTTACCTGCAAGGCAAATGCAAGTTTTTTCAATTCTACAGAATCTCCCATTGCAAACAAAATAGCCTCCGCCGCTGCTTCATATTCTTCTATCTTCATTTTCAACTACTCCTGTATCGTCATCACTGTCTGTGGACAGACAGTGATATAAATTTCATCAAATAAATATTCCTGATCAATTTGGATCCTTCCTGTTTTCATAAATTCTAGTACCGCAAGAAATGTAACAATAATATCCATTTTACTTTCCTGACGCTCCAGCAGATTTCGGAAGGAAAACTTCTGATGTTCTTGACAGTAAGTTTCCAAATAAATCATTTTTTCATCCAGGGATACTTCCTCACGCTCGATTTTTCCAAATCTGGAACGGATAGGATCCAGTTTTTCCACCTGCTTTTTCATGACAGACTCAAAAATTGCATGTAGCTTTGTAAGATTATATCCTTTTGTCAGTTCATCCAGATCTAGCGGAGCTTCATAGGAGCGAACTTCCTCCGGAATAGATGGATTCTTAAATAGTCGACGGCCGGCATCGATCTGCCTGTCCTTCAATTCCTGAGACATATACTTAAACAACTTATATTGTAATAACTGTTCCATCAATTCTGTTCGGGGATCTATTTCTTCTTCCTCCAGACTTTCTTCCTTTGGAAGAAGCCATTTTGATTTAATTTCAAGCAAAGTGGCTGCCATCACAAGAAATTCGCTCATAATATTCAAATCCTGTCGCTGCATTTCCCGGATATATTCCAGATACTGATTTGTAATCTCTACAATCGGAATATCATAAATACTTACTTTATTTTTATCCAACAGATGAAGTAGAAGATCCAGAGGACCTTCAAACACTTCTAGTTTTACCTTTAATTCCATAGGTCATTTTTTCTCCAATCTTACACTATTGTACTGAATCCCTGTAAAAATTCAAGGTTTTTCTCGTTTTTACTGACCTTTTTCTGGAAGGATTTTCTATTTCCTTCCTTACCGCTCGCATACATTCATCTTTTTACTCATACATATAGAATAAATTACTTCCTCAGGTTGCTTATGAAATTTATTCTCACATTATTTTTGTCTCTGATCCTCTGCTTTTCAACGTTGGTACACACAGGTAACGCTCAGACTATAAACAGATGTTTTTTGAAAACAACTTATGACTCTACTGATGATTCCAGTACAAATATCACCTCAAATACAAAAACAAAACAAGAATCTGATAATGTTTCTCAAAATATTAACGTGCCTTCTCTTCCATTAAGTTCTTCCAGCGCACTCCTGATGGATGCAGACACCGGAACCATCTTATACGAGCATAATGCTGATGAAACACTTCCATTGGCCAGCGTAACAAAAATCATGTCACTGTTGCTAATTTTTCAGGCTCTTGATTCTGGAAAGATTCAACTAAAAGACTCTGTCACCATCTCCGCACAAGCAGCCAGTATGGGTGGCTCGCAGGTTTACCTGGAAGAAGGTGAAGTTCAAACAGTAGAAACACTGATCAAATGTATTGTTATTGCAAGTGCTAATGATGCCTGTGTCGCCATGGCCGAACTGATTAGCGGAAGCGAAGATGCTTTTGTCCAGAAAATGAATGCCATGGCCGAATCCCTTGGGATGACACAGACGCACTTTGCAAACTGCTGCGGTCTGGATTGTAATAACCATTATTCTACTGCCCGGGACATCGCTGTGATGTCCCGTGAACTTACCACAAAACACCCCGATATTTTCGATTACACCTCAATCTGGATGGAAGACATCACACACCATACATCCAGAGGTAATACGACCTTTACCCTCAGTAATACTAACCACCTAATCAAACAGTATGCCTATGCCACAGGATTGAAAACAGGTTTTACATCCACAGCTGGTTTTTGCCTGTCTGCTACTGCCTGCAAAGATGGTCTAAATCTCATTGCTGTTGTACTTCATGCACCAAGCAGCAAAGAGCGCATTACAGATGTTAAAAATTTATTTGAATGGGGATTTGCGAATTGCCAGGTGTATACAGACGAAAATACCGATATTTTACCTGAAATCCCAGTTTCCAGAGGACAGCTATCACTTCTTACGATTAAATATAAATCCACATTTCGCTATCTGGATATTGCAGACACGGTCGGTGAACTCTCAAAGGATTTAAAGCTTCCGGATGAAATAAAAGCTCCCATTCACAAAGATGATGTGATTGGCAAAGCTGTGTATACACTTAATGGCGTAACAGTTGGAAGCGTTGATTTAATAGCCGCAGAAAGCATACCTCTGCTCACTTTAAAAGATACATGGATGCAAATTTTGTCCCGTTTTCTGCTATCTAATATATAGATAACAATTTTCTCACATCCACAGTCCCCCAGCATTTAAATATTTGTTCAAAACCTGAACGATCAGCACTGCGATACAGCTGTAATTTCACCTCATTTGGTGTCATAGATGGATATTTACATAGCAATAACGCTATCATTCCAGACATAATCGGCACTGCCATAGAAGTGCCACTTTTTCTGACATAGGTGCCCGGTCTCGTACCACAACTAATAATATCAGTTCCGGGCATCAATATTTCAGGTTTTACCACACAGGTTTCTGTCGGTCCACGACCAGAATATACACTTGGTTCCTGTTTTGATTCACTGCACACTTCAAGACTTCCTACTGTAATTATTTTACGTGATATTCCGGGACTGGTCACTGTATTCTCACCTGGGCCATTATTTCCGGCTGCTGCCAGCACAACAATCCCCTCATCCCACGCACGCTCCACACTGCTTATCAGACGTTTTTGCAACTCTGGCTGTACCTGTTCCAACATTCCAACCGATATGTTGATAACACGGATTTTCTGTGTATGTCGCTGGTTATAATTCATAATATCTTCCACTGCCTGGCAGACATCCTGAATCTTTCCATTTCCGTTTTTATCCAGAACTTTACCGTTCCACAGATAACATCCCGGTGCAACTCCATGAATAACTCCTTTCCCACCGGCTCCTATAATTCCGCTGATATGTGTCCCATGACCATTATCATCATAAGGATGTGAACGTTGGTTGACGTAATCCTGAAATCCAACAATTTTCCCTGATAAATCTGGATGAGGATAAATTCCTGTATCCAGCACAGCAACAAGAATACCCTGTCCGAAAATCCCCTGCCTGTATGCAGCAGATGCATGAATATATTTTAAAATTTTTTCCATATAATAATATATTCCATCTACTGAAAAATGCTTTTATTTCCAAAATTATAGTGCCGGAAAGACTACGCCATCTGTGGCAGCACGAATGCTATCGGCATTTTTGATGGAAAAACTCAGCCCAAAAAACATCTTTCGGTAAAGCGGACATTCGCAATCCGTTTTCACTACTTGCTCATGAACGCAGTCGCTTTGCGACCTGTCAGTGAGAGCTTTTAACTCTCACTGACATAAGCATCCCCCTTACCCACCGCTTAGTGCTCTACGCACTTGAAGCGGGGGAATGCTTATTTTGCGTTCAAAAAACCGGCAGGCAATCTGCCCACCGGTTTTAATTTTTATATATTATATCATTATTTTACATCTTTGATGCTGAAGCTCATTCTTCCCATCTTGTCTTTTCCAAGACAAACAACAGTAACCTTATCGCCAAGTGTCAAAACATCTTCTACACGATTAATACGCTCTTTGGAAATCTTGGAAATGTGAACCATTCCTTCTTTACCCGGAGCGAACTCGATAAATGCACCAAACTCTTTGATGCTCACTACTTTACCAGTGAAAACCTGACCTGCCTCAAAATCTGTTACAATAATACGAATCAGTTCGGCTGCACGATTCATCATATCTGCATCAGTACCACAGATAGATACAGAACCGTCATCTGTGATATCAATCTTAACACCGGTCTGCTCAATGATTGCATTGATGGTCTTTCCTCTCTGACCAACAACATCACCGATTTTCTGCGGATCGATCTGCATGGAAATAATCTTCGGTGCGTATTTGCCAACCTGTGCTCTCGGCTCTGAAATAGCCGGTGTCATAACTTCATCCAGAATGTAAAGTCTTGCTTCACGAGTTCTTGCAATAGCTTCCTCTACGATTGGTCTTGTCAATCCATGAATCTTGATATCCATCTGGATTGCTGTAATACCATCATGTGTTCCAGCTACCTTGAAATCCATATCGCCAAAGAAGTCTTCCAGTCCCTGAATATCTGTCAGGACGATATAATCATCATCTGTTTCACCTGTTACCAAACCACAGGAAATACCAGCAACCGGTTTCTTGATCGGTACACCTGCTGCCATGAGAGACATCGTAGATGCACAAATACTTGCCTGAGAAGTAGAACCATTAGATTCGAATGTCTCAGATACAGTACGGATTGCATACGGGAACTCTTCTTCTGTCGGAAGTACCGGTACTAAAGCTTTCTCAGCCAATGCTCCATGTCCGATTTCACGACGTCCCGGTCCTCTGGACGGTTTTGTCTCGCCTACAGAGTAGGACGGGAAGTTATAATGATGCATATAACGTTTGCTTGTAATATTCTCATCCAGTCCATCTACTTTCTGAACCTCAGATAACGGTGCCAGAGTTGTAATTGTACAGATCTGTGTCTGTCCACGCGTAAACATTGCAGAACCATGAACCCTCGGAATCAGGTCAACTTCTGCTGCCAGTGGACGAATCTGTGTAATTGCGCGACCATCTGGACGTTTATGATCTTTTAAAATCATTTTACGAACAGTCTTTTTCTGATACTGATATACAGCCTCACCAAGAACTGCAAGCCATTCTTCGTTCTCAGCAAAAGCTTCTTCCAGTTTTTCTGTAATAACGCGGATATTCTCCTCACGAACTTGTTTTACATCAGTAAATACAGCCTCTTCCATTTCTTCTGGAGTTACAATCTCGCGCATTGCTGCAAACATCTCTTCCGGAACTGCGCAGCTGGTATACTCATGTTTTGGTTTACCGATCTCAGCAACCATATTGTTGATAAATTCAATGATTGTCTGATTGATCTCATGAGCCATATAAATAGCCTCGATCATTTTTTCTTCTTTAATTTCGTTTGCGCCTGCCTCGATCATGATTACTTTCTCAGAAGTAGATGCAACCGTCAACTGAAGATCTCCATTATCCCAGTCTGCCTGAGACGGATTTACAATAAATTCTCCGTTTATCATACCAATCTGTGTAGTTGCACACGGTCCGCAAAATGGAATATCGGAAATACTTGTTGCAATTGCAGATCCAAGCATTGCGAGAAGCTCCGGACGGCACTCTGGGTCAACACTCATTACCATATTATTTAAAGTAACGTCATTTCTGTAATCCTTTGGAAAGAGCGGACGCATCGGGCGGTCAATAACACGTGCAGTCAGAACAGCATTTTCAGATGCTTTTCCCTCACGTTTGTTAAATCCACCAGGAATTTTTCCTACAGAATACATTTTTTCTTCAAATTCTACACTTAATGGGAAGAAATCGATTCCCTCACGCGGTTTCTCGGATGCAGTTGCTGTAGATAAAACAACTGTATCACCATAATGCATAAGCGCAGCACCGTTCGCCTGCGCAGCCACTCGGCCGATATCAACGCTTAATGTTCTTCCAGCCAGTTCCATTGAATAGGTTTTCTTCATTATTTTCTCTCCTTCTTCACTGTGGCAGGGGACCCGAAACTACTGAGCTGTACAAAAAAATTTTGTATACCTCAGCGGTCTCGGATAAACCCTCCCGCCAATCCAAAATAGAGCGGAAATTCCGCTCTATTTTGACAGCTATCCTGTTATTATTTTCTGATGCCTAATTTTGCGATCAGTGCACGATAACCTTCCAGATCTTTTTTCTGAAGGTAAGCAAGCATACCACGTCTCTGACCAACCATTTTCAGAAGTCCTCTTCTGGAATGATGATCCTTCGGGTTCTCTTTCAGATGCTCTGTGAGCTCCTGGATTCTTGCTGTTAAAATTGCGATCTGTACTTCCGGTGATCCTGTATCATTTGGTGTTCTACCATACTCTGCCATAATCGCTGCTTTTTTTTCTTTTGAAATCATCTTGATTTCCTCCTTTATTCTTATAATCGCCCAAATATGCGTGTCTACCAAGTACCGGTCGGAGTGTCCGAGTACTGAGTATGGGCTTTTTACTCACGCCTAATCACTATATCATATTCAATCTGACTTGTAAACCATTATTTTCAACATGAATATACTATAAAACAACACTTCTCACAAGACTTCTCTTTTTTAGTCTATATCGGATGAATGAACTTTTGCCAGATATTCTTTACAAATCATAATATCTCTGTCCATTTGCGTTTTCAGCTCCGCCAACGAAGCAAACTTCCTTTCTGGACGGATAAACTTCAGAAAGGACACTTTTATATCTTTACCATATAAATTTCCAGAATAATCAAACAAAAATGTCTCTACACCCATCGGATTGACGCCTTCTATGGTTGGCTTGCATCCTATGTTGCTGATTCCATCATACACCATTCCTTCTGCCAGAACTTCAACTGCATACACTCCTTTTGGCGGAAGCAATTTAAATTCTTCCGGGCGTTGATTTGCTGTCGGAATTCCAATCGTGCGCCCAATTTCATTGCCGTGTAATACCGTTCCAGTCAAAAAATAAGAATATCCCAGCAGATAATTTGCCTCTTCCATATCACCTTCTGCAATGCAGGCGCGGATTCTGGTACTACTGATATCTTTACCTTTATACTGTTTTTTCGTCACAATAACTGCTTCATATCCAAGATCGGCAGCATATTGCTGTAACTCCCGATAAGAACCGGAACGCTGATATCCAAAATGGAAATCTGTTCCTGCAACAATCATTTTTACATTAATTTTTTCTTTCAAAATCTGCAAAAAGTCATAGGGCGACAGTTGACGAAAATCATCGGTAAACGGGCATTCAATCAAATAATCAACTCCCGCCTCCGCAAATATATGTGCTTTTTCTTCATTAGTAGATAACACACTGTATTTATCTTTGTGAATTGCTTTTGGCGGAATATCAAAAGTAAAGATCACGCATTTCAATCCATGACTTTTACCTTTTTGCATTGCTTCCATCAGATAACGATGACCAGTGTGCAAACCGTCAAATTTTCCAAGAGTAATAACAGAAGGTTCTTCAATTCTAAAATCTAATGTATCTTTTATATATTTCATCCTTACCTGTTAATCCTCCAAAAACATTTTTAATGGACGAAGTAGCCCCATCTCTTCCTGATATTCATAAACTGCTGCAAATCGTCCATCTGACATCCGAACACGTACTTTCAATCCAGACTGTAATTTTATGCATTCCTGAAACTGCTGTGGTGACATTTTATTTCCATTTTTGAGCATAACATCAAATTCTGGTTTTACCGTCAAGACCGGATATATTTCAAACACATGCTCAATCGGTGTAATAGCCTCTTTTAACATACCGGCTTCTTTGAATTTCTGCAACTCTTCCAATTTGTACGCATCCGCAAGGCGATAACCTGCTGCCTGAAGTCTTACCAGACTTTTCATGGCTGCGCCACATCCTAGTTTTTGACCAATATCATGGCATAACGTGCGAATGTATGTACCCTTGGAACAGGAAACATTCATCTCAATCTCCGGTAATTCGATTCGCTCAATCTGAATCTCATAAATTGTGACTGGTCTTGCCTTTCGTTCCACAGTTACCCCTGCTCTGGCCAGATCACACAGTTTCTTTCCATTTACTTTCAATGCTGAATACATTGGTGGAACCTGCAGAATTTCTCCCTGAAATCCAAGGACTACCTCTCTCACTTCTGCTTCCGTCAGCCCTGAGGTCTCACCTGTTTTTAAAACAGTTCCTGTCAAATCCTGCGTATCTGTCTCTACACCAAGCTGCAGCACAGCACGATATACCTTATCCGAATCTGTCAACATGTCACAGACTTTTGTCGCTTTTCCCAGGCAGACAGGCAAAACTCCTTCTGCATCAGGATCTAAAGTTCCGGTATGACCAATCTTTTTCTGTCCACAAATACCACGCATCCGTGCCACTACATCAAAAGAAGTATAACCTTTTTCCTTGTATACATTTATGATTCCGTTGTACATCCGTCTTCCTCTTTATTTTTTAACTGCTTTTCAATTTTTGTAAGCACTTTTTTGAGGATTTCATCTGCTTTTCCATGAATGGAAGCACCGGCTGCCCGGCAATGTCCACCACCGCCGAATCCTACTGCGATTTCAGCAACATCAACATAAGTAGCCGAACGCAAACTAACTTTATAAGTATCATTTTCATTCGGATATACAAAAACAGCGGTCTCCACACCTGCGGTGGAACGCAGAGTACTTACTATACCGTCAAGATCTTTCGGCTCTACATGAAATTTTTCCAGCTGCTTCCTTTTAATCACACTTGAAATACATCTGCCATCAAAATGAAGTTCTGCATCCTGAAGTGCTTTTCCAAGAATCTGCTGCTGCGCAAAAGTGCGGATATAAAATGTGTCATCTACTATTCTGGAATAATCAATTCCCCTGTCCATCAGTTTTCCTGCAATTTCCATCGTTTTGGAAGAAGTGCAGGAATATTGAAACACACCTGTATCATGTACGATTCCAAGATAAATACACTCAGCGATTTCTTTTGTAATCTTGTCCGTATCCATCAGCTGATATACCAGTTCTGAAGTAGAACTTGCATTTGGGAAAATATAATTAAAGTCTGCAAAAGACTGATTGCTGATATGGTGATCTACACAAAATGTACTTTTGGCCACTTCAAAATACTGACTAGACAGTCCCAGTCGTCCCACATCACCACAATCTAATGCAATAAAAAGGTCATACTCTTTTTTTCCATCTGTCTCTTTTATATGACGGATTCTATCTGAATTTTTCAGAAACATAAATTTATCAGGAATTGGTTCCAGATACAGATCAGCCATAATGTCCGGGTAATTGTCACAAATGTAGTTGTATACAGCAAGACAGGAACCCACACAGTCTCCATCCGGCCTAATATGACCGGAAATGGCGACTGTAGTAATCCCATCCAGATATGAATCTAATGAAATCATTCTCATCCTCTTATTCTTCCTCTTTACCACCTGTCAATGCATCAATTTTTTTGGACATTTCAATACCATACTCAATGGATTCGTCCAGAATAAATCTTAATTCCGGTGTATTTCTCAGATTTAATGACTGTGCCAGACAACGGCGTGCATAGCCTGCTGCATTTTTCAATCCTACAATGGTATCTTCTTTCTGCTTTTTGTCACCAAGCACACTGATATACACTTTACATGTCTTCAGATCCGGTGCAACCTGCACCGCTGACACAGTAGTCAGCGGATGAATACGCGGGTCTTTTATTTCGTTGCGGATAATGGTGGATAACTCACGCATTACCTCTTCATTCAAACGGGTATTTTTAATACTGTTTTTTCTCATATTATGTCATCACCAGCCTATCTAGGTACTTCTACCATCTTATATGCTTCTACAACATCAAACTCTGCAATGTCGTTAAATCCATCAAATACAAGACCACATTCATAACCTGCTTTTACTTCTTTTACATCATCCTTGAAACGTTTCAGTGAAGCCAGATCACCCTCGAAAATCTGTTTTCCTTCTCTTGTGATACGAACCTTGCAATTACGTTCAAACACACCATCTAACACATAGGATCCAGCAATATTGCCGACACCGGAAGCCTTGAAAATCTGACGAACTTCAGCATGACCAATAACTTTTTCTTCAAAAATCGGATCCAGCATACCTTTCATAGCAGCTTCAATATCCTCAATGGCCTTGTAAATAACAGAATACAAACGAATATCTACTTTCTCCTGCTCTGCAGTTGCTTTTGCAGTTACATCTGGTTTTACATTAAATCCAATAATGATCGCATTAGATGCAGAAGCCAGAGATACATCAGACTCGTTGATAGCTCCAACACCACCATGGATTACTTTTACTACAACTTCTTCATTGGAAAGTTTTGTCAAACTCTGTTTTACCGCTTCTACAGATCCTTGAACATCTGCTTTTACGATTAATTCGAGTTCTTTTAAGTTACCTGTCTGAATCTGAGAGAACAGATCATCCAGAGACATTCTGGATCTTGTTTCCTCCAGCATTTTTTCTCTGTTCTGTGATACAAACGTTTCTGCAAAACTTCTTGCATCTCGCTCAGAATCACATGCAACAAACACCTCACCGGCATTCGGCACACTGTTGAGTCCGAGAATTTCAACCGGTGTGGACGGACCTGCAACTTTAACACGTCTTCCCTTATCATCGATCATAGCACGCACTTTACCATAGCTGCTTCCTGCTGCAATCGGCTCTCCTACTTTCAAAGTACCTTTCTGAACCAGCACAGTTGCAACTGCACCACGGCCTTTATCAAGCTGAGCTTCAATAACAAGACCGCGGGCTTTTCTCTTCGGATTTGCTTTCAGTTCCAGAATATCTGCAGTCAGCAATACCATTTCAAGAAGTTCTGTAATGCCTTCACCTGTACGTGCAGATACTGGTACACAGATAGTACTTCCGCCCCAGTCTTCTGGAATAAGTCCCTGCTCTGCAAGCCCCTGTTTTACATAATCAATATTTGCACTCTCTTTATCAATCTTGTTGATTGCTACGATAATCTCAATACCAGCTGCTTTTGCATGACTGATAGCCTCAACTGTCTGTGGCATGATACCATCATCAGCGGCAACTACAAGGATTGCAATATCTGTGGAGTTAGCTCCACGCATACGCATGGCAGTAAATGCCTCATGACCAGGTGTATCCAGAAATGTAATCTTCTGTCCGTTGATCTGAACTACTGATGCACCGATATGCTGTGTGATTCCGCCTGCTTCACGGTCTGTTACATGAGTTTCACGAATTGCATCCAACAGGGATGTTTTACCATGGTCAACGTGACCCATCACACATACAACCGGAGGTCTGGAAACCAGTGTGTTCTCATCATCTTCTTCTTCTTTCAGAAGTTCTGCTATAACATCCACTTTTTCTTCTTTCTCAGCAATACAATTGAACTCCAGTGCAATTTCTTCTGCTTTCTCATAATCAACTTCCTGATTTACTGTTGCAAGAATTCCCTGCATAAATAATTTCTCTACAACTTTGGAAGCCGGCACATCAATGCGCTCTGCCAGTTCACGTACAGTCATGACTTCTGGCAGTGAAACACTGCGAACTTCATCTGTTTTCTTTTCTGACTGTGGTTGAGGCTGCGCATTCCGTTTTTTATGTCCAGTTTTCTTTTCAAGGTTTACGTACTGTTCCTGTTTTCGGTTCTTTCTTTCGTAATCCTGTTTATTTTTCTTTTTATTTGCGTGCGTATTTTCTTTTCCACGCAGCTCCTCGATTGGTGCTTTTGCACTGTCACGATTCATGCGTGAAATTTCCTGATCTAAACGTCCGCGCGTCTCTCTTGAACGATTCTGATCGTCCTGTCGATTGTTTCGATTAGCTCCAAAATTATTACTGCCACTGCGATTACCTTGGAAGCCTTTCTGATTATTGTTGTCTTTTCTTTCATAACGGCCATTTCTATCACCATTTTCCTGTCTGTTTGGTCTGTCTCCGTATCTTCTCTGCGGTCTGTCACCGTTATTACGCTGCTGGCGCTCCCCGTCAAAACGCGGTCTGTCTCCATTATTACGCTGCTGGCGCTCCCCGTCAAAACGCGGTCTGTCTCCATTATTACGCTGTGGACGGTCACCATTGTATCCGCGTTGCGGTCTATCTCCATTGTTATTTCGTGGTCTGTCACTGTTATTACGCTGTGGACGATCTCCATTACGATCATTGTGATCGTTCCGATTTCCGTTCGGACGGCGATTACCCATCTTGCTGTTCTGAGGATTGTATACAGCAGAAATGCTTGCTTTTTTCTTTGGACGATCTTTTGCATCTGCCCCTGTCTGCTTTCCGTATTTTCCTCTTACCAATGCTACTGCATTATCTTCCAGTGAACTTAAATTTGTTACTTCTATATTATGTCCCTGAAGGAAAGAAATTACATCCTTCGCTGGTACATCATATTCTTTTGCGATCTCATGAACTCTAATTTTTGCCATTCCAGTTCCTCCCTATTCAGTTGTTGGTCTGTTCTCAAGCTGCTTTATGACAGATTTTGCGAACCCTGGCTGTAAAACTGCTACCATAGAGCGGTATTCTTTGCCAATGCAATGTCCCAAATCCTCTTTGGTTCCGTAAACATATAGAGGTATCTCATAAAATTCTGTCATATTTTTCATCTTTTTCTTCGTATTATCCGAAGCATCCTCTGCCACGATCACAAGAGAAGCCTGACCACATTTTACTGCCTTTTCCACAGCATATTCACCACTGGCAATACTACCAGCTTTCTGTGCAAGGCCCAGACTGGATAAAATTCTGTTATTCTGCAATCGTTTTCATCTCCTCTGCCAAATATAAAACTATATCTTTTGGTATATTCATTTTGAATGATCGTTCTAATCCGTGATTCTTTACTGCCAGTTCCAGACATGCCGGATTCTTGCACAAATATGCTCCTCGCCCGTTTTTGCGTCCTGTCGAATCAATACAAAACGTATTATCCTGCATCTTCAAAACCCGGATCATATCTCTTTTTTCCCGCATTTCATGGCATCCAACACACATGCGCATCGGACTTTTCTTAGTCATTCTCGTTATCCTCTTCTGCTGCGAAATTATCTTCTTCGTATGGATCCTTGTCAGAAGATGTCATATCAAAATCCTCTTCACTATTCAGATTTTCTTCTATATTCTCATCATCTTCGTAATCTTCCTCGTAATCCATAAAGTCACCAGCTTCTCTTGCCTGTGTCTCACTCTTAATATCAATCTTGAATCCTGTCAGACGGGCTGCCAGACGGGCATTCTGTCCTTCTTTACCAATAGCCAGTGAAAGCTGATAATCCGGAACAACAACTTTTGCTTTGTTCTCTTCTGCATCAGCGATAACAGAAATAACTTTTGCCGGACTTAATGCATTCTCAATCAACATTGCCGGATTCTCGTTCCAGTTGATAATATCAATTTTTTCACCATTTAATTCTTCTACAATGGCATTAACACGGGCACCATTCATTCCAACGCATGCTCCTACCGGATCAACGTCAGGATCATTAGACCATACAGCCATTTTCGTACGACTTCCCGCCTCACGGGCAATGCTTTTAATCTCAACGATACCATCACGGACTTCTGCAACTTCTGCCTCAAACAGACGTTTTACTAATTCCGGATGTGTTCTGGAGACAAGTACTTTTGGTCCTTTTGAGGTGGATTTCACATCAATCACATATACTTTAATACGCTCAGTCGGCTCAAAACTTTCCCCTGGAATCATCTCATTTTCACTGAGAACAGCATCTACTTTACCAAGGTTAATACTTACATTGTTACCTATATAGCGCTGAACGATACCTGTAACGATATCTTTTGATTTTCCGTAATACTGATCATAAATCACTTTACGCTCTTCCTCACGAATTTTCTGTAAAATCACATTCTTTGCATTCTGAGTTGCAATACGGCCAAAATCTTTAGAATGAATTTCTTCATGGAGCACATCTCCCAATCCATAATTTCCATTCATCATCATTGCCTCTGCAAAACTTACCTCAGTCAGTGGATCCTGCACTTCCTGCACAACTGTCTTCTCTGCCCAGACATGATATTCACATGTATCCGGATCAATTGTAACTTTAATATTATCTGCTTTTCCGAAATGGTTTTTGCATGCTGTCAACAAAGAATTTTCAATTGCTTCCAGAAGTGTCTCTTTGCTGATATTTTTTTCTTTTTCTAAAATTGTTAACGCTTCCAGTAATTCTCTGCTATCAGAGTTTTTGCTGTTTTTGCTGCTTTTAGCCATTTTTTATTCCTCCTGTTCTTCGAATGCCTAAAAATCAAATGCGAGTCTGATCAGTGCGATCTCATTTTTCTGAAATGTAAGTTCTGCGCCCTCTTCAGTACGAATCGTAACGGTATCATTTGTATATGCAGTCAGAATTCCATAAAATTCTTTCTGACGATTGATTGCGCGATAAGTACGGATTTCTAATTCCTTTCCCATGCTTCTCTTGTAATCTTTTTCTTTTTTCAAAGGTCTGCCAAGACCAGGAGAACTTACCTCAAACACATAGGAATCTGCAATAAAATCTTCTTCATCCAGTAAATCATTCATTCTACGAGCCACAGCTTCACAATCATTAACAGTAATTCCGCCTTCTTTATCAATATAAGCGCGCAGATACCATGTACTTCCTTCCTTTACATACTCCACATCTACCAATTCAAAATTCATTTCTTCTATAATAGGAAGTAATAATGATTCTGTGCGTGCTTCGTAATCTTCACGTTTCGACATCTTTGTCACCTTCTTTCTCAGGTTTCGCTATAACAACAACGAAGAGTGGACTCACGCCCACTCTTACTACATACAACATATTCTTATTTATAAGATAGCACACTCTCACAAAAGATGCAAGGTTTTTTTACACAATCTCTTCTTTGACGTCCCTGACAGTTTGCCGATCAATGTAACCACAAGCACGTAGTCCTCGTTCAATCACTCTGGTCCACTCAAGCTCTGTCAAAACTCGAACAGAACTGTCATCCAGTTCAATTACATGCTCTTCCTGTCTGTTTTCTGCCTCGCATTTCACTTCATATAAATTCACCCGACTGATGGCTCCAATCTCTTCTAAGAGATTTACCATACGGTATACGGTCGCCGTTCCAATCTTTGAATCAAGTTTCGTTGCTTTGTAATATATTTCCTTACAGCTGGTGCAATTGCCACCCAGAATTACATCTAACAAAATCATTCTTTGTTTTGTAATTCGACATCCATTCTCCTTTAAACGCTCAACAATCCTGTCTTTTTGCATCTGAGTTCGGTAATAATTTTCCGTCTTTTCTAACTCTGTTGCCTGCATACTGAATTTCCTTTCTCTATCTTTCTTTAGTATAAAGCAACATGTGTTAGCTGTCAATAATATATTTTATTTCCTTCTCATTAAAGGTACCTGTAACTCACTCACAAAAAAGACTCTTCGAAATTAGTATCTTTTTCGATACCAGCTTCGAAGAGTCTCTCTTTTTCTTGCAAAATACTTTTTGTTGTTATATTTCACACCAAGTTTTTTCTGTAAATTTGCGTTTTTTCAGATAATTCAGAACTTTTGCTGATGATATAATAGTAAAGTCTTATGACAGCCTTAATTCAAGCATTTCAAGGCACTCTTACTACATAATATGTCACATTTATTTACGATGGCGTGTGAAATAATCTTTCACAAGTTTCACTACCGTTCCAGACAGGAGGAACAATGCAATCAGGTTTGGAATTGCCATCAGACCGTTAAATGTCTCTGCTATACTCCAGAGCATGCCAAGATCCATGGTTGCGCCTACAATTGCTACCAACGCATATACAACCATAAAAGGTTTCACCCATTTTTCAGAAGACAAATATTCCATACATCGTGCGCCATATAATCCCCATCCAATAATGGTAGAGAATGCAAAACAGCAAAGAGCCACTGCTGTAAAAATAGATATCCAATTACCATAAGTAGCCGTAAATCCCGAAATAGTCAGCTCCGCTCCTGCATCTGCGCCATATCCTACTGAGATGCCACTGCACAAGATAACCATAGCAGTCAGTGTACAGATCAGAATGGTATCCGTAAATACTTCAAAAATGCCAAACAGCCCTTGCTTTACTGGTTCACCAGTATCTGCGCATGCATGAGCGATAGATCCGGTACCAAGACCTGCCTCATTGGAGAAAATACCACGGGCAACACCTTTTTTCATACTCAAGAAAAAGCTTCCTACAATACCGCCGGTCACTGAAGCCGGATGAAAAGCTCCGTCAATAATAGCGCAAAACACAGCCGGTACACGATCGATATTTAAGATAATAACGCCGAATGAAAGCACAATGTACAATAATGCCATGAATGGAATCAAACGTTCCGTTACACGTCCAATACGTTTGACACCGCCTAGCAAAATCATTGCAACCATAGCAGCAACAATTATACCAATAATCAGATTTGTAATTTTAGTAGCAGATTCCGGAATGATATTAAAATTCAATAATGCAGAATCAATGGCTGTGGTAATCGTATTTACCTGTGTGGCATTACCAGTTCCAAATACAGTCAGTACACCAAACAGGGCAAAAAGAACTGCCAGCCAATGCCAGTGTTTTTTCAAGCCGTTCTTGATATAATACATCGGGCCTCCAACCCAGTCTCCCATAGCATTTTTTTCACGAAAATGCACTGCGAGAGTTACTTCTGAAAACTTGGTGCACATGCCAAGCAGAGCAGAAATCCACATCCAAAATACCGCCCCCGGACCACCGATGGCAATTGCTCCGGCTACACCGGCAATATTTCCGGTTCCTACAGTGCCGGCCAATGCGGTACAGACCGCCTGGAACGGAGTCATAGCCCCGTCAGTAGCATCCTTTTTATCAAAAATTTTTCCGATAGTCTGCTTCATTGCATAAGGAAATTTACGAATCTGCAGAAATTTAGTCCGTACACTTAAAAGCAGGCCAACTCCGATAATGCAGATCATAGCAGGAACACCCCAGATGAAGTTGTTCACCACAGTGTTCACCGATTTGATGATTTCTAACATTCTTTCAACCTCTCAACTCATTTGTATTCAGCCTGTGCCCAGACAGACTTACAAAGTATAACACACTTTTTTTATGATGTACAGATTGCAAAACAAAAGAGAACTGTATGCAATGTATTTCGTTTACAGTTCTCCGTTTCAACTATCCCCATCTTGACAATTATCAAAAACAAATCTTGATAGCATGATTATTTATTTTTTCCATTCTAACAGTATTTCATCAATAATAGCAAAATGTTCCTTCAATGCCAATATACCATCCTCTCGATTATGTTCACGCAATGCTCTTACAATCCGATGATGACAGGCATTTAAGGCCTCTTTTCCAGAGTCTTTTCGAATGATCTCCCTGCGAAGATCCTTGACAAATTCATCAATGACACTGGAACATGCTTCCAGAATGTCCAGAATCAGGATATTTCCTGAAGCTCTGGCTAATGTATAATGTATTTTCTTATCCAGTTCATTATTTACACTGGCATCCGTACTCTTATCCAACTTGTTTACATAATCCTCCATCAGTTTAATTTCTTCTTCCGAAGCATGATCAAGTGCCAATGTAAATGCAAGTCTCTCAAGTGAATATCGTATCTGACTAATTTGTATATAATCAATCTGATCCATGGCGAACATCATACCCATGGTCTCCTCCAGACTGCTTTGAAAATCGCAAGTAATATAATTACCGGATCCCTGCTGGGAAGAAATAACCCCCGTCATATCCATAAAACGGATGGCTTCCCGGACAGAATTACGGCTAACCCCAAGCTCTTCCGCAATCTCCCGCTCAGGTGGAAGTTTCTCTCCCGGTTTCAAATCTCCTGCAATTATTTTTTTCTTAAAAAAGTCTACGACTATTCCATAGGTTTTCTGATTCTTTGCCACAACATCTTTGTTCCTTTCAATTATAATAGACGTATCACCAAAGTGATACGCCTATTATAGTTCATTTCAACCAATGATTCAATTGAATTTTTCTTATACCTTAATCCTGTATGTGCTCTAATCTTCCCTGCTCAAGATAACTGGCCAGTTCTTCCCGATTACGCGTGATATATTCATATGTCACATACAATGGATCAATCCGTTCAACCAATCCTTTCACACCAGGAGCAGTAAATGGTTCATGTTTATCAATTTGGAAAATATGTTCAAATACCTTGCAAAAGCGTTTTGCAGGGTCTTTTGGCAATTCATGCGGTCTTTGTAACCACTCTTTTACATAATTGCCTGTTAACGACTGCTGCAAATGAATGCCTTTTATATAGGGAATCATATCCTCTTGATGATCCAACATCTGATGCAGATATGCTACTGCTTCTTCCTGCGATTGCAAATTTAAATTTGTATGCAGAAAATGACCTGTATCCAGCATAAATCCCTTCTTTTCATAATGAACACGCCCAATCAGTCTTCTGGTATCCTCTGGATTAAGAAAATTCAATCCCGGCCACCATAAATTTTCCATTAAAAACCAAAAAGAGTAATTCTGTCCATCCAGAAGTTCATTTATAAAATCTGCTGCCGCATCAATCACTTCACGATCTGTATGTTTCGTCTGATAAGTAAATCCTTCCTCTTCATCAACTTGAACGACATGGAAGACGACATATTCTGCGCCTGTATACATAGCATAGTCCAAATCCTGACGATAGTGATTAATCAGTTCCGTCTTGTCACTATCCATCCAGTCACCAACATAACAACTATGAACGCCGATTACCATGTCTTCTGTAATAATCGGACATTTTTTTGGTGAATGATAAATATTTGGAGCATCTGCTTCTGAATATGGTAATGGCATTAATTCCAATCCATCACAGCCATGTTTTGTATAAAACTGCCTCAAATCTTCTGCCGATACAAACCTTGACACATCTTCATATGATGTTGTCAAATTCATCTGATATTTCATATTAATACATAATTCCTTTATCTATTAACTTTTCCATTCACTACACGATAAACACTGCCATTGCTTTTAACAGTTCCATTATAAGAAAAATCTACTTTACCATTTCTTATATACCACCATCCATTGCTATTATTTGCAATACCATTAAAGTTAAAGTTTACTTTACCGTTTTCAATTCTCCACCAGCCGTTTTCATTATTTGATACACCAGTATAACTAAAATCTACTTTACCATTTGTAATTTTCCACCAACCATTCTGGTTGTTTTTGATTCCATTGTATGAGAAATCTACCTTACCGTCCTTTACATACCACCAGCCATTTTCATTGTTTGTTACTCCGGTATATGTAAAATCTACTTTGCCATTTGTGATCTTCCACCAGCCGTTCTGGTTGTTTTTAATTCCTGTATAGGTAAAATCTACTTTACCATTTTTTACATAATACCAGCCATATTCATTATTCGTCACACCAGTATATGTAAAGTCTACTTTACCATTTTCGATTCTCCACCAGCCATTCTGATTGTTTTTAATTCCTGTATAATTGAAATCTACTTTACCATTTTTCACATAGTACCAGGCTGTTGCATTATTTACAACTCCTGTCACATCTGTAGCTACTGTTCCACCTGCATGATAGTAATACAGATTACCATCGCTGTCAGCCTCATTTGCTAATCCTTCCGGGATTTTTGAAGCAAGTGTAGCCTCTGCATCTGTAAGTTTCTTATAGTTTGTAACACGAGCCTGTACTTCTTTCGGTAATGCATTATATGCTGCTCTTGCCTCTGCAATTGCGTTCTTAGAATCTAATGTAACAGTCCCAATGTTCTCAATTTTCTGCATCAGGTCATTAAGACCATAGCTATCTTTTACTGTTACCTTGCAGTATGCATTGCTTGCCCCTCTAGTTCCGTCCGGATTATAATAACGTGCCGAAACAACATACGTACCAGGCTGATCAAAAGTAAGCTGGAATTTACCATCTTTATCTACATCAATTTCTGCTCGCAAATCATTATCAGTAACACTTTCAGCACCGTTTTGTCCTACATATACTAACGTAGAAGCTCCGTCCTCATTGTTACATGGACCTGAGGTTGGTGAATGCATTGAACTTGTATAAATATATTTAAAATCAGCTGTTTCACCAACTTCTTTCGTCATTTCATTAGTTTCAACTGCACTGTATTCTGTATAATCCTGTCCCGGTCCATATTCACCGAAAAATCCATATGCAGTATTTCCGTATGTACCTCCCCAGGTTCCTTCTACCTGATAGAACACATATGTCTCACCATCCTTTGCTTCATAATTACAACTCATTACAGGCGGGTCAATACCTCTGATACACCATAACTGGTTATATCCCCAGCCAAACATATCATTAATCCATCCACTACTTCCAATATCAATGGTTGCCAATTCATCTGTCATTCCACGATCTGTCAATGCCTGTAACAAAATATGCAAAGATGTAATAAATTCTCTGTCATCCGGTGCATTCTTAACTGCATAAGAACTAAAAGATGGCACCTTGTTTTTATTCATAGTAACCTTTGTCAATGGAAGAACAGTTCCTTCATTACTTTCTGCTCTTACATAACATGTAACACTATCTGTTTGAGTATCAGATTCCTGAATATTTAAAGTTATCTCTTTTTTACCAATATTTTGTGGCGTAAGATCAACAGAACCTGTTCCATCTGGTGTCAGACCTGCCACTAAATATTTGCTTACGCCTATTTTAGTTGTACCTGAAGCTACACCATCTTTTACTTTAAACGTTAATGTAATTAGCTCTGTCTGAGCCGGGATTGTCATATCAGCGTCTGCTGTTTTTGAAATAACATTTGTGGATGCTTTACCAGCACGATTTGCACTATCCACATCTGTATCAGAAAACATGCCAGCCCCCTCAACAGTAGCCGCCTTGACATCAATCACCTGAAGTACTTCTTTGTCAAAACAAATGCCTGCTTCATAACTCGATACTTCTGAAACTGTTTCCAATTGCGTAAAAGTCGCTTCAAAAATATCTCCGCTTTTCAAGGTTTCCGTTGCCGTTGTTGTCAACGCATTTTGCGCCTCTGCCGCCAATGCTGAAATAGTTGTTGCAGGAAGCACTCCCAACAACATTGTGATACTTAAAATAAGTGAAAGTATCTTTTTCTTTGCCCTCATCATTTTTCTCTCCTTTTCTCTTTTTTATAGTCAAACGGATATTTTCAATCCGCCCGGGCTACTTGTTTGTGCACAAATTGATATTATTCTGTTTATTCACTTAACTTCATCTACCATACACTATTATCTAGTTCACACAATCAAATACAGACGTTTTATTGGAAATATAACGCAGAATCTGTGTTGCATCTTTAGAATCAATGATGCTGTCATTTTCACTCAGTGCAGTAACATTTGCCACATATTTTCTATAGAATATATCTTCTGAATCAGTTGATACTACAGATGATTTATTTGAAATGTAACGCAGAATCTGTGTTATATCTTTAGAATCGACTATCCCATCTCCATTTACATCTCCATAGAGCCACATTGTTTGTGCATCTACTGTCACATTACTTTGTGCAACCAAAATCGGCATAACAGATACGACATATTTTCCTTTTTTCTCAATTGCAATTTTATAATTACCAGCATTCACATTCGTAAACTGATACGTTTGTTCAAAGTATTCGCCCTCCCGTTTTTCACCGATTACACCCATGACAGCAACATAATTCTCGGCCAATTCAGGAATTTCATTTCTCATATCAGTACGGATATCTTCATCAGAAACACTTCCATCATACAGATATACTCTGGCATTATTTTCAGAATCCCAACTCCTGATCTGTCCACTGACCGATACACCATTCACAGAATCTGATGTGATATTCAGTGATAGATGAGCAATCGGAGCTGTATAATCCACTCCAGTCAGACCATCCTTATTCTGATATTTGACATGTTCAAATGTAATAACAAAATCCGTATCATCCATCGACAATCTTTCGTTCGAATAGGAAACATATTTTGTCACATCGCGCGTTAAACCATTCGCATATGTTGCCATGACTTCCATTCCCGCTGGATTAAAAATATCGTTTTCCTTATAATCAACTTTATCCGGCTGTTTTGTCACTTCTAATTTTGTAATTGAAGATCCAAATGCCATCATAAAATTGGAATCATTTCGGAAATAAAGTGTACCATATTCATCCACAATCGGATTACAAAGAGCATATTGTGCCTGTGCCCCTGACGGTGTAAAAAGAACATATCCGGTATCAAATACATTTCCATATAACTGTTCTTCTGTCTTTTCAGCCATTGCTGTCTGTCCAGGCTGATCAGAAATGACGCGAAGCTTGCCCGGTGTAAAATTATCGAAAAAGTATACATATACTTTTCCAGTTTCACTTTCATATCCCCGACTTAAGATTCCACTCGTCTGCGGATATCCCTGTGTGGGTACATAATAAGCTGCCGTCATGGAAATCAGATCAAGCACTGCTATACGATGTCCTGTATATTGCCCGAATTGAGATTCTCCAGATACCCCCACATAAGCTCTGCCATTGTACACAGTTGGTGTGGAAGTGCTCATTGCAGTATTGTTATTTCTGCCGTTATCAAGTTTTATCCATCTTAAAGAATTCCTGTCAAATCGGCCATCTGTATCAACAGAAATACGATAGAAATATCCTCCTTTGGTTGTGAAATAATAGTCACCGGTTGCATTAGTTCCCACAGTATCATGTGTAATATTACTTCTCAAGTCACCTGGATGAGGAAGTGTCAGATCATCAATCACCTCTCCGGTCTTTGGATTCATTGACAATACATGTGCGTAGCCTTTCATATATCCTGCTTCACCATCATCGGTTCCTTCAAGCATAAACTTTCCGTTCTCTTCTATATATGAGCCGGCCCAATAATAACCACCTTTTTGTGTATGTGTCCAGGTAGCTTTTTTTTCTTCTGTCCCAGAAGTCGGATTTTCATCTGTAGTGGAAATACATACGTAATTTGCTTCCATTGTTTCATTATTCCAAAAACCGGTATAAATATAACCATCTTTGTAGGTAATCTGACAATTTGGCTGTCCTCCTAATGGATCTTTATATACCCATAAGGATTCCATAGTATCGGCATTAAATGCCTGAATGGTTCCCTGACTCAATCCAACAAAAATCATGCCTCCGCCATAGGTCGGTGGCTGAATGGAAAAAGAAGATGCACGAACTAAGGAAGCGCCCTTCTGCACTAATTCACCAGTCACAGTATCCAGTTTCAACAAGTTCTTACTGTCATATGTATACAAATATCCATTTACCAAAATCGGATGTCCACAGTACCCATCAAAACATTCATTATTAGCCCAGTAAAGAACAGAATCCTCTGCCTTAATTGGTGTTTTTTCATTTAAAACCACATTGTTATTTTCATCACGAAAACTTGGCCACTGAGATGATAGTTCCTTAACAGAAGTATTTTCCTCTGCTTTTTCCAGATTCACTGTTATTAGTTCATTTTTTTCAACAATAAATCCTGTTTTTTGAACTGCTTTGTATCCTTTCCTTGTCACTGTATAAGTATAAGGAACTTCTGGCATCAACTTATAATGACCGGACATGTCACTGTACACCGTGCTGTGATCCAGCTCATTTTGCACAAATACATTAGCATCCTTCGGATTCGTACGGAATGTCACACTAGCCATGTCACGCTTTTTCACTGTCAGAGTATATTTACTGGAAACTGCATCCGTTTTTTCATTGCAGATTTCAATTGGAATCATTTCTTCCTTTTTAGAATTATCCAATGCTACAGATACTTCTGACAAATCTGTATATCTCTTTCCATTAATCAGCGCATAATAACCACCATCATATGCTTTAACAGTTCCTTCATTCACGAAATGTCCGCTCAATGTTAATTCATCTATTCCAGATGCAATAACTAAATTGTAATTTAAAACATCCCGATCAAATGTCTGAGCATTTCCTTCTTTATCTGTAAACACCACATTTCCCGCAATGGTCGATACTGACAAATTCTTCATATGCAAAGAACGTCTGATATTTAATACATAATTCTGATAATACGTAACACCTTGATCCTCTTTATACGTAACCAACGTCACCTGATTGCCATAAGCACTGCTTTCAAGTACACGGCTCAGAACAGTAGCCGCCTTTTTTTCACTGACCTCATTGATAGAACTGCGTTCTGCGGATTTTCCATCTGATTGGTTTTTCCATACAGCTTTCACTTTATAACCAGATATCGGTGTGGCCTGAGTAAAAATACTTGTATTGGCATCTGGTATAACATAAGAATACTGATGCATATTTGCGGTAAATTTGTTATTAGATTCAAATGTAATACGATTTTTAGCAGAAGAAGCATTATACAAACCATAAGCAGCTAAAGCATCTTTTTGTTCTGGATCTGCTGCTAGTACTGTAACAGTTTGATCCTGACTTTCAGAAATTGTAAAGGATTCTTTTGCAAAATAAGTATCATTTATGGACGTTACATAGGTATAAGTCGATCCAGGAACCAGCAGATATCCTCCATTCACTGGTTTTACTTCTTCATCATTGAAATTAAAGACTTGAACTTTTACTCCAGATGATGCTTTCACATTTGTCTGGACCGCATGCTTTTTGTTTACTGTAAATCGATAGGTTCTAGACTGCCCATTCGTATGCGACACAATAACGGCAACCTTGTTTTCACCTTCATGCAGTTTAATTTTTCCATCTGAAACTTCAGTCCCGTCATTATTAATCGTGACAGAATATCCTTCTTTGCCAAAAGTTACTGCATCGACAATTATTGTATCTGATACCGTATCCACGTTATACTCTGTATCAGCAGGATCAAAACCTTCGAGCAATGCATTTCCATTCTGGTCTTTGATCATAATTTCTGCCGTTGGAATACGAGTCACTTTTACTGCATACGTTTGAAACAATATGGACGTTCTATTATCCGATTCCCCCAGATACCGTGTTTTTATATCATATTGAGAGCCTTCCATTCCCGGAGATATACGATACATACCATAGTCATTTTTTTCACTGTTCCACGATACTCCTACACCGCTGTCTGCCAGACTGTGCTCATCATTCAGGTAAAAACGTACATCATAATTTTTCAAATCTTCTGGCAGATCTTTCCCCGGTGTCACATATAAAAATACACTATTTTTTCCACCGGCTCTGTCATCTACAAAACATTCCACCATATGATTTGTAACATCTGTTTCATACCGAAACGGTATTTTTTTTCCATTATTGTCTGTCCGATTTTGCAACAGATAAACATCATCAAACCATTCTCCGGAAGGAAGTGTAATATCTAATGTTGCTTCTGAATCAGCCACTTTCAACTGTTTTGAAAAATCATTGCTACAGTAATTATACTTTCCATCTGAAATCCGATAATAGTAATCTCCCGCTCTCAAATGAATGGTGTTTCCCTCTGCCTGATATGTATTTCCGTATACATCAAAAAACTCCATCGATAGATTGTTATTCTGTACTCCGTTCTGTGTAGCATTTACAGTTAATGTATGTGTTTCCTGATTCAAAATATTCTCATACGCAGTAATAGCATCGTTCAGCTTTTGCAACAAAGATGCTGCAGTGCTCTCATTTACACTTTTATATTGTTTCAATGCATCGTTGTATGCATCTGCTGCTGCCTGATAATGCTGCACATTATTTGTCATTTCCTGGTATTCCACCATACGCTGCAATAGTTTTGTACGACTATCAGACTTCTCTGTCAGCTCTGTAAATTCAACTACATTAACTCCTTCTGGAGAACGATCCAGATCATATCCCCCATCACTGCAATAAATGCAAAAATTTCCTTCTATGCCCTGGATTTTTATAATAAACTGATTTCCTGGATTTCGTTCAAATTTATAACCGCTTTTCTGTAATGCAGTCAGAATTGTATCACCTGATCCATAAGTAATTCGCACCGGAACGATAATATTTTCATTGATCGTTGATGCTGCCAGCACAAAAGTTCCTTCTGTCTGAGCCACACTCGTAGTCTCATCTTCACTATTTCTTTGTACTGTTTCTGTCTGTACCGTTTCCTTTAATCCGGCAGTTGCAGCCGTAGACATAAATGGAATACCGCCAAATAGCATCGTTGCACACAATATTGCACTAACGTATTTTTTATGCCGCCTATAGTTTCTCATGTTGCCCCCCCTTTTCGTTTTATTTATAAAGCCACAGCAAATAATGTTCTATGAAACGCTTTTGTAAATCTTTTCTATTTTTTGCTTTTTTTACAATTTCATCTGTATACTGCATCATTTCCTGCAATGCTGACTCCGTTACTTCATGACAGCTGAACCTTGCTTCAGAATTAATCTGCCTTACGCGCTCTTCCTGTTCTCCCGGAAGGAGCTGGCATCTTATGATGAGCATCTGACTATAAGCATATAATCCGGTAACTGCCTCACGCCTGTCTCCAGTTTGCACATCCTTCAAAAAATGCATCAGTTTACGCCGTCTGCCAAGCACGCAGAATAAAGAGACGAAACACATTACTGCTATAAACAATAAAACTATTATTAGAGCATAATGAACACGGAAACTGAAGTGAGATCTCTGATCTGGAGCTGTCTCATGCTCCTTTTGATAGCTTGGTGGCATATAGGTCAGCGAATCTTGCTTATACAATGCCCCCTCATTTTCTGTATTACCATTTGCCAGCAATTGTGTGACCTGTTGGTTTTCGTCTTCATCCACATATCCTGGTGTGACCTCAAATGGAATCCAACCGACTCCATCCAAATAGTATTCTGCCCAGGCGTGTGCTTGCGATTTCGTAATGGAAAAAGTTTCACCCGGATGTACATTTTCTGCCTCTTCAGGTGATACATAATATCCTTCCACATAACGGGACGGAACTCCAAAATAACGCAACAACAGGGTTGCAGCCGTTGCATACTGAACACTATAACCGCTTTTACTCTGTTCCATTGTGTATTGAAAGAAATCATTCTCTCCGTTATATGTCACAACGTCCGTTCGATATTCCAGTTGTTCATCCAGTATAGTACGAATCAACTCCAGGATTTCTGGCAAGGTATAAACATCATCCTTTCCTTTTTTCCCCATGATCTGTTCACAAATATTTACTGCCGTATCCGTTAGCTGAAGATCATTCGCGTATACAAATTTTCGATAGGATGCTTCCTTCGACAGATAATCTGAAACTGCCGGTTCTTCCTGATTCGCAACCAACCATAATGCCGCCTGATACCACTGTGGTACACTTCCTGACTGCATTTTCAATGTTTCTGTCATTCCTTCTGACAAATTTCGTTCGTCACCTATTTGCATTTCATCCATTGCATTATCCTCCATCAATGCGTAAGGTAAAAAACGATATTTACTACATGCCGAAATATTTTTTATTTCTAAAGATTGAGATCTTTTCGAACTGTCTGACAATGTCATCACTTTTGCTATAGCATACTGTGCATAATAATTCTCTTTGTGCAGCCAGTAAAACAAATCCGAACCTTCCCGATATGCTTCCTGTGACAGCGATTTCCAGGCATGTCCGGTATAAATATCTGCCGTCATTCCCCTCAAATATAATTTATCTGGCTGTTCTTCCACTATAATTTCCAGTGCGGTCGTATCATCCCCAGAAAAAATGCCCAAATTAATCAGATTTCCTTCTGACAGGACAGCATCTCCATGATCATAATACTTTTCATGCAATAACGAGAGAGTTTGCAATTTCACTTTCTCCATTGGTAAGTTTGCGTAAATCAACGTACCTGTCACACCAGATAAAAACAACCCAACACCTAGCAAAGCAACCACAGACATAATCATAAGTCCTTTTCTGTTTAATATCCCGTTTTGCATTTTTTGTAAAAAAACAAGAACAATATATCCGACAATAAGCACAAATATCATAGCATCTGCTTTCATAAATCCACAGGCACATCCACTCAGACAGATTCCGAATAAAACTGTTGCAAGCCAGAGCTGACACTGTATCATAGTCAGCATCAACAGCGCACTGATATATGCCAGCACTATAACACACACAGCATATACACCTGTCTGACCATCTGTAGAAAATTTCAGATAAATTCTTCCAGTTATCCCCGTCAGAAAATCAAGCCATTTATTTGCCAATACGCAAATTCCATTTTTTAACCGTGGCATAGATGTTATAAAAACTATCACCAAAGCACCTGTAATGATAAGAAAACACCAGTTTTTCCATTTAGAATAAACCAAACACCAAACAGCTCCCATAGTAACCGTGCAGACCAATACCGATATCAGCCATATCCTAATCTGATTTTCAAACCCGGATAATAATATTCTGGAACTGCCTGCCATGTATATCATACTGAAAATCATTACAGGCCAACCGGCACAGATTGTTCTTTTATGAAATTGATACTCTGTAATATGTAATCCGGTCACTTCTTCTTTCCTTCCTATAGTTCGATCGTAGCCAAATCTTCTTTATAGTGGTCTGGTCGAAACGTAATGATTCTACAATCATCTCCTGCTACTTTAGCACCACAAATCAGACATACCAAATCAATACAATTAAAATATTCCTTTTCTTCGGTTATTTTATTTGCCATATATACCACTTTTCCAAACTGTCCTGACAATTGTTCCTGATGAAATGACACATTTGCCGATTGAGATATTTCCGATCCGTACTTCATCATACGTGGGATTACCTGAAGTAAATCATCAACAGTTTCTATATCCTCAAATGCTATGCTTCGCCCTTCTGTCCACCCGATCGTAAACTGATATCCAAGATTCAGAATTTCCTGACTTACAGATGCTGCACATTCTGCCAGTGCATCCATCTCGTTCGGATGTGATTCAGTGGAATTTTTATTCCAAAATAGTAATAAGGATTTTTCTACTGGCAAACTTGCTTCTCGGACAATTAATTGTCCGCGTTTTGATGAAAGTTTCCAATGAATCTGTTTCAAGCTATCCCCGGAAAGATAATCCCGCATAGCAAAAACTTCTGAAAAGTCATTCCCCTTATGTATCTGGGACCAATGTTGCGCATCTTCGCGCACATTCTGAACCATATCTATATACAAATGTGGTTGAAAAGTATCCGGAATTACTGCACATCCTGTTTTCTCCTCTATTATACGCTGAAACTTTTTTTCTACCTGCCTGCATCGAACTGGCAAAAAACCAATCCAGTCCATCAACCATACAGCTGATGGATATGCATACAAATAACCACAATATTCTGATCTGATTTCAAAAGAAGTATTTGCTTCTCCTGACGCTCCAGCATGAAATGCAAGCAATAATGGCACTTTTTCCTGTGTTAACCGATTTTCCACAATAACTTCACAATATAAACGGGCACAAGGTAAATGACTCTTATTATGAACTGTTACCATTGCTTCTGCCAGTTCGTTTTTTCCAATAGAGATCGGTAACGTTATATCAATATAAATATGATTTTTCAAATACAGATTCATTCCCATAGAAATCCACGGAACAAAAAACCACAGCAGCATTCCTACTAACACAATTTTGCTTTCTGTCCAGAAAACAGCTATTGCAAAAATCAATATAAAAGCCAACCAGTACACCAATGCCTGACATATCTTTTTTTTCATCGAATCGGTGACTCCTTCACATCTGGTTTCGTAATCTTGCCTGCAATTTCCTGTAACAATTTTTCTGCCGTCTGTTCATGTAATCGTGCCTTTGGCGAAAGCACCAATCGATGTGCCCCCACACATTGAAAAATTTCCAGCACATCTTCCGGTATTACATAATCTCTGCCATGAAGCAAAGCGCACGCTTTTGCTGTCCGACATAGTGCCAATGCCCCTCGTGGACTAATTCCAAGTTGAATAAGTTCATGTGTTCTTGTCAGATGAATCAAATCTGAAATATATTCATAAATCAGATCATCCACGTATATCTGCTCAGCTTGTTGAATCATCTCAAGCAATTCCGGTATATGAACTGCTGCAACTACTTCATCCAAAGGATTCGTATGATGCCGTTCTTTCATCATTTCGATTTCAGCCACCCGATCAGGATATCCCATCGATAATTTCATGAGAAAACGATCCAACTGTGCTGCCGGAAGCATCTGCGTACCTGCCGAACCTACAGGATTCTGTGTGGCAAGTACAATAAATGGCTGCTCCAGTTTTCTGGTGATTCCATCGACAGTCACTTGTTTTTCCTCCATCGCCTCCAATAGTGCTGACTGTGTCTTACTGGAAGTACGGTTAATTTCATCTGCAAGAAGCAGATTTGTCATGATCGCACCCTGTTTATACTGTAAATTTCCAGTCTTCATATCATATACAGAGAAACCTATAATGTCGGATGGCATCGTATCTGGTGTAAACTGAATACGTTTTGTATCAAGACCAAGTGCTTTTGCAAATGCTGTAGCCAATGTCGTTTTTCCTGTTCCAGGAACATCTTCCAAAAGAACATGTCCCTGTGCCAGAATTGCAATCAATACCTGATCAATAACTTCATTTTTCCCTACGATTGCTTTCTTAACCTCATTTTGTATCCGTACAATTTTTTCATGCATTTTTTTATCCCCTGTCTACTACTTCATTTTCGTTTCCTGATCTGTAAAATCAAAAATCCATTTTTGCTCATTTCTAAGCTTCTGCACAGCTTCCAATGCCAAAAGAGACTGATACGTTGCCATAATATTTTCCTTATCATCGCTGTACACATGTTGATACATGCCATTTTCCATTCGATAACTATTCAAATGGTCCAACACATTCTGCTCATTTTTTACAAAGTCTGCCTCTTTGTCTGGGTCTAATCCCAACGCACAAAGCGCAAGTATCACTTGTGCACAAGTTTCCGCGCTGTCTTCTTTCAAATCTGTATAATCTTCTGCTTCGGCAAGCTGTTCCTGTATCCAGTTCATTGACCGTTCCACTGCTTCATTCACCTGCATATCAGATCGATATGGTGCAAGCGCCTGTATGGCCATTGCCGTCATATCAGGATCTCCATCCATACTGTTATCTAGGCAAAATGCCCCGGAATCTTTCTGATATGTAAGCAGCTCTTCTACATACTGTTTTCGCAAATCAATATGTCCAGTTTCATAAGCCTTACTATCCAATACTAATAATGCATAAATCAAGCCGTTAGCTCCTTGGAACCCAGGTGAACCACCTGAAAAATTCCAAGTACCATCTGCGATCAGATTTATCTGCATACCATCTGAATCTACTTTCGTCGGATCTCCGCCAAGTGCCAGGATTGTTAAAGCTATCCGATGATACTCTGTCGCTTTGACATCGCTCAAATTCCCATTCTTTTCATACTGTTTGACAATGTACATCTCCAAGCATTCTAAATAATGAGGATCCGACTCCCCAGCTAACGCCCATACCATTTCTGCCCAATCTCCCATCGGAGACCCTGCTGGAAGTTCTCCTTCCGGTTTTAATGCATTCCGTAAAGCATCTGCACTTTGTGTAATCATACCGTCCAAAGCCGATGAATCTGCACTGCGATTCACCCCTGAACAAGAAACCAGCATCAGTGCCATTACTAATATAAGGAAAACCGCCATAAGCTTTTTTTTCATATATTTCATTTTAATACCTTATCTTTCTAATCCTTACTAACTTATGACTCATCACATCCACTTTGTTTAGATGTGAGACACATCCCCATCTGTCAGTTCTATTTTTCACCTAATTAACTTACGTTATGTTTCACCATTTGATGTATCATCTCCTATTGCAGGTAAAATATCCCGTTTTATCTCGCCACATTTACTGCAGGTATATTCGATATATCCTTCCGTATCCGATCCTGCTTCTACGCGCGAAGTTTCCTGATAATCATGAGCAAGCTCCTTTATTTCGCCATCAACCCACTGTGCACAATAACTCGATAAACTACCTTCAGTTGTAGAAGTAGCTCCCACATCTTTTCCATAAGCCAATGTATATCGTAAAGAAATTGTTTCTCCACCATTTAACGACCAGGCAGACATTGCCTTTCCGGGGCACAGACTTCCATTTACAAAATATATCCATCCAGAGCCTCTGGTAAAATCAAATTCCCCTAGTTCATCTCTGGAACCTGGAGTCGTAAAAGTAATTCCATCCCGTTCTAATAAACGATTCAATCGTTCCCCTATATGACAACCGCGGAATGCATCAGCTCTGCTAATACTGCCTAAATAGAATTCTGTAGTCAGAGAACCACTGGATCGATAAGTATATCCATACTCATCCAACATCTTCAATACAACACTGGCTGCCGTATCTCCTACACTCAATTCAATATCTGCTTCATCGACAATTCCACATTCTACAGTAGTTGCATCAATAATTACATGCACACTTCCGAGATGTTCTCCGTCATTATGATACTGGTATCGAATCTGGTATTCGATATATCTTGAATTTCCTTCTGAATCCCAGGCAAGTACACTTACTGTATGATTTTCAGAATCACCTACTTTAGGTCGATCAAATCGCAATACATATTCAAAAATCGCACTTCCGGTTGGATTTGTAATCAGCTGTCCATCCATCAAAACTTGTATCGCATCGGAATAAATTCGTTTTCCAGCCCATGTTTTTGCACTAACTGTAAATGTAAATTCTGATGTGTTAATATCACCATTCCATCCATCCAGATTTGTCTGTATCACTGGCGGACATTCTCCTATTTCAGGTCTGGAAGCATCAGCTTTTTCTGCCTGGTATGTCAGAATGAATCTTGACCAGTTTCTCTGCCCTTTTTTATCTGTATAATAAATAGTGATATAATTTTTTCCGAATTTTAACTTTGTCTCATAATTTCGATTGTCATTTGTTTTTAGCCACTTACCATTACCCGCTTCACTTTCATGCCGGTAATTTACTTTCAGATTTGATGTAACTTTGGGTTCAGAATAGTATGCATAAAAATCAAGTGTATCCCCCGACAGCTCCGATACAGTGATAATTCTGCTGTACAAATCAGTAATGAGCGCATCCTCTTTTTCACCTGGCTGTTCTCCAGTTCCCGGGTGTTTCGTATCTTCTTCTCCATTATTTCCGGGTAAATTCCCAGAATTATCAGTCTCCGGATTTGTACTATTATTTTGTCCCTGATTTCCGACAGAAGAAGGCATATTACTATCGGTTTCTGTCTGTTGTATTCCATCTGAATCACTTGTAGAAGGTTCCTCCTTCTGTTCTACATCCTTCTGCTGCTTTTCTTGATGTTCCTCTGCTAAATCTTCTTGCTTCGTTTCCTTTTGCCCCGAATCTTGTTTTTCGCCTTCTGGAATCTGTTCTTCTTTCTGTCCTGTTGCCCCACCAAACTGCAGATTTTGATCTATCTTAAGTGGATCCACCTGCGAAAGTAACGGATTATAAGGTTCCACTTTATTTTGAGGAATTACTTTTACAATGCAACATACCACAAGAACGATAATGCATAATGATGCTATGATACGATTTTTTTTCTTTTTCATATACCCCTCAATCTCTTTGTAAAGCGGACATTCGCAATCCGCTTTCGCAACTTGCTCATGAACGCAGTCGCTTAGTGCTCTACACACTCGAAGCGAGTGAATGCTTATTCTACGTTCAAATAGCTGCTATCCTCACATATCGCTTTACTCTTTAAAAATAAACTTTTGTATATAACAAAAAAACCTATCCTGCATTGATTCCGTTGCATCAGGATAGGCAATATCTATGGAGTAAAATAAATAGTCTGTTTCTTAATGTATATGCATATGTTAACTTGTATTTGACTCACATTACATGACGTGTAACACACAGCAACTACAACGAAACATCATAAATATCTTTCGATTTGAAATTAAAGAAGTATTTACAAAATTGCACAAAACAATAATATAAACTCCCTCTAGTAATAATCCCCTTTTCCCCATTTCCCCTTTTTCCTAAAAAAGGGGACAAAAAATAAGCCTCCGCTTTTATGCCTTCGGAACTTATCTCTCTGGTCTATCTAATACTTGTATCCTGACTCGCAGTTCAAACCTACTCACGTCCCTTCTCAAATAGTAGCTATTCAATGGCTTTGACGCTTTCGTCCTGATTACAGTAGGGATAAAAACTGACTCGGAATCTCACCGAAAATTCCATGTATTAGTTTTATCAACCAGTAAAATACGCTTCTTCAAAATTTTATTTCTGCTTTAAATAATAGAATACAATCTTCTTTTTGTCAATGGAAATATTCCTCTCATTTCGAATTTTCTCTCAACATGAAAAAAACTTGAGGTAAAGCTGTTCGATGACACTGTAATCAGACATACACTTACTGCTCATATTTTGAAAACCCTCCGTTATTTGTCGCTGTCCTTCTTTTTTCATAATGTTCATATCCACCGATTAAAAGCTCTATTATCTTCTTTGTCATCTGAATATGCTTACCAAATGGATTAATCACAATTCCATTAATCTCTTCCCATTCAAGTGCCAGTTTTAGGATTGATAAAATAGGCTGATTCATCTGAACATTTCCTGCTGAGCCCTTATGCATTTCCTCCGAAGAAGTAAATACTCCAATCCATTCTTTTCCATCAGCATCTGTCACAGTTTCCATTTTAAGTCTTAGATCATGATCTAACGAAATTGTATCACCTACCTTTACTTTGTTAATCTGCTCTTCGGACATAAAAGAATCCACAGTAATATAGGGCACCACAAATTCTCCTGCCTGCTGCATTCTGGTCACCATAACTTCCATAAACAACAGCATCCCATTTTTATCCTGTTGAACGTAATACTGATTTATTGCTGCTTCTATCATCCGATTTAACTGGATTCCACCACTAGCATCTGAATCAATACTTCCATCCCTACCAAGAGCATGATCAAACTCATCAAGAATATCCATCATCAAGCCTCCATCAATCCGGCTTCTACACTCTGCAATCAATACAGCTGGAATTCCATAAAATGCTTCTGCAATACTGCCTGTAATAGCACCAAGCGTGTCAGTATCTCCGCCAAGTGATACGGCATTTCGTATGGCATCCTCAAAATCTTGGGATTCCAGAAATGCAATAATTGCCTCCGGTACTGTTCTCTGACAAGTCTCATCCATGTGATATCCCGGTCTGATCTCATCAAGTGTTCTATCAAGATTATAGTGAAACTCCATCTCAATATATTCTTTAATTTCTTCTTTGGAAGATCCATTCCTAGCCATGTATATTGCACTGGCTGTTGCCTCTGCCCCCTTAATTCCTTCCGGATGATTATGTGTCACATTTGCTGTCGCTCTTGCTACCTCTCTGGTTCTTTCCATCGAATCATAAAGCCATCCCGCCGCTGATACTCTCATGGCGGAACCATTCCCATAACTTCCGTATGGCTTAGGATTTCTTTCTCTGAGCCAATACATGAATCTTCCACCATAACCTGCATATGGATATCTTTTTCCCCATTCCTGCATATTAGTTACTACCGCCTCTTCAATTTCCTCTACTGTAGCTTCCGTTCCTACTGCAAGGAGAGCTTCTCCAACTGCTATTGTCATAACAGAATCATCTGTAAAATCGCATCCTTTACTAAATAAATCAAAGTTCTTTGTCTTATCTCCTCGGTCAAATTCAAATGGACTTCCTATAATATCTCCTAAAATTGCTCCGTACATATCTGCCTCCAATCTCCGGATTGCTCCGGCAGCTCCCTTTTTGTTACAATATGAGTATAGTTGAAAAGCATCTTTATATGGTCGCTGTCCGGGCGACACTTTTTAAGGTAAAAACAAACGTCGATACTATAAGTACCGACGCAACATATGCCAATCAATATTTACCTGTAAACCCTTTATAGAAAATATCTTTTTATAGCTTGTTCCACATACCATCTTGCTCCTATACCCCAAGAATTTCATTCGTATACTTAAACAAAGTCACATTCAACTGCATAATATCATACTGCTTATCAATAATAGCTTTCTGTACAATCAAATCCACCTTGCTGCTTGGGCTGAATGCCCAGTCTGCTCTGGCAAGCAGGTCTCTTGCCTGCTCCAGATCAAGCTGCAGTGCAATACAGAGGGCCATTACAGTCTTCTTCTTTGGATGATAGTTCTGGTCACACTGAATCTTTGAAAAATGTTTCCTGTCAAGGTTTGCCCGTTTCCACACATCCTTATTATCAAGATGTGCTTCATCAATCAGTTCAAACAATTTATCATGAAAGGAAGCTCCTATATTTGCCAGCTGGTCTTCCAATGATATATTTTCTAACGGCACTAGCAACTCTGTCATGCCCGTATCTGCCATTTCCTCAAGCGGATAGTTGTCTTTATCTCTTTGAAGCATTTCTTCATTGAAATCTTTTTCTTCTAATTCTTTTATACGAGTACTCCTTCTGCTCTTTATCGGATACTCTTTTTTATAGATTTCTCTGACATAATTAGCATCTATATAAGAATCAATATCCCCAACAATCTGACCAGACAGCTGAAAAGCTCTTTTATCAAACACTACCAGTATGATTTCCATTTCATTTTCGGTAAGAAACTGGCTGAATACTGACACAGCAATCTGTAATGCTTTATCTTTCGGGAATCCATATGTTCCTGTCGAAATCAGTGGAAATGCTATACTCTCACACTTAAGTTTCAATGCTTTCTGTAATGATTTTCGATAACAATTCTCAAGGATTTCAAATTCATGATGCTTTCCATCTGTCCATACCGGTCCTACTGTATGAATAATATATTTTGCCTTTAAGTTATATGCACCGGTAACAGCAATATGACCTCTTGCAATCTTACCGATAGCTACTCTTTCTGCGAGAAGTTTTTCTTTTCCTGCCGCCTCATATATTGCTAAGTCCGTGCCACTTGCACATATAGGATTTGGATTAGCAGTATTTACAATCACATCTGCTTTTACCTTTGTTATATCGTTGCGGACAATCTTAAATGGCATTGCAACACCTCCTTATCCACGCCTGTATTACTTTAATAATAAGAAAAACCCTTGAAAATCCAGTATTTTCAAGGGTTTTATGGGTATTGTTAAAGATCTGCAAATATCAGATTATTTTCCCATCTGTGCTGCCACTTCAGCTGCAAAGTCTTCATTTTTCTTCTCAAGACCTTCACCAGTCTCAAAACGTACGAAACCTGTAATCTTGATGTCAGAACCAACTTCTTTGGAAACCTGCTGTAAATATTTAGCAACAGTCTGCTTTCCGTCCTCAGCTTTAACATAAACCTGCTCCATTAAGCAAACTTCTTTCAGCTCTTTGTTCAGACGACCAATAATCATTTTCTCAATGATATTGTCCGGTTTATCCGGATTCTCATTTTTAGCCTGAGCAAGAAGGATAGATTTCTCATGCTCTTTGTACTCTTCGCTAACGTCTTCAGAAGATACATATTTTGGAGCAAGAGCTGCAACCTGCATTGCTACATTTGTAAGAGCTTCTTTTACAGCGTCGTTTACAACTGCTGTCTCAGCTTTTACAAGAACACCGATACGTCCGCCACCGTGAATATAAGAAACGATGCATCCGTTCTCCTGTGTCTCTTTCTGGAATCTACGAATGTTCAGGTTCTCACCGATAACTGCAATTTTCTCTACAAGAGCATCTTTTACAGTTTTGGAAGAATCTGCATTCCATGTCTCTGCCATAAATGCATCCATATCAGCTGCATCAGATGCAACAGCCTGAGCTGCAACAGCTTCTACATACTCCTGGAATGTATCATTTTTAGCAACGAAATCTGTCTCAGAGTTAACCTCTACGATTGCTGCTGTGTTGTCACCATCCATAGCGACACGTACAAGACCTTCTGCTGCGATACGTCCAGCTTTTTTCTCAGCTTTTGCCTGTCCGTTCTTTCTTAAGAACTCAACAGCTGCATCCATATCACCATTTGTCTCTGTAAGAGCCTTCTTGCAGTCCATCATACCTGCACCGGTCATCTCTCTTAATTCTTTTACCATTGATGCTGTAATTGCCATGGTTTTATTCCTCCGATTTCATTCATAGTGATGCGGTTCCCCGCAAATCTACAGATTACTCCTCTGTTCCTTCAGCCTCTTCGAAAACTTCCTCGTCAGCCTCTACAGTACCCTGTTTTGCTTCGATAACAGCGTCTGCCATTTTAGAAACGATCAGTTTTACGGCTCTGATAGCATCATCGTTACCCGGGATTACATAATCTAACTCTTCCGGATCACAGTTAGTATCAGCGATACCGATCAGCGGAATTCCCAGTGTGTGTGCTTCCTGAACACAGATTCTCTCTTTTTTCGGATCTACAACGAAGATAGCATCCGGGATTCTGTCCATCTCTTTGATACCGCCAAGGTTTTTCTCAAGTTTATCCCACTCTTTTTTGAGGTTGATAACTTCTTTTTTCGGCAGAACATCAAATGTTCCATCCTCAGACATTTTCTCGATTGCTTTCAGTCTTGCGATACGGCTCTGGATTGTTTTGAAGTTTGTGAGCATACCACCTAACCATCTCTCGTTTACATAGTACATTCCACAACGCTCAGCTTCTGCCTGGATAGCATCCTGTGCCTGTTTCTTTGTACCAACGAAAAGAATTGTACCACCTTCAGCAACGATATCTGCTACTGCATTGTAAGCTTCGTCAACTTTACCTACAGATTTCTGTAAGTCGATGATGTAGATACCATTTCTCTCTGTGTAGATGTACGGAGCCATTTTAGGGTTCCATCTTCTTGTCTGGTGTCCGAAATGTACACCTGCTTCCAGTAACTGTTTCATTGAAATAACGCTCATTTTTTTACCTCCATGGTTTTGTTTCTTCCATATGCATCTCACCCGCCGGTTCACCCTGTGGGCACCATCCCGGTTAGTCCGCATATGTGATTAATATAGTATTTATCTTAAAAAAGCGAACAAAAAAACTGTGACTTTTCTCAGACCGATTCAGTATAGCATACTTACAAGAACGCTTCAAGACATTTTTAGTCATTTTTTTCCTTAAGATTGTCTAATTCTTCGAACACTGCATCATTCAGTACTTTGATGTAAGTCCCTTTCATTCCAGAAGAACGAGATTCGATCACACCAGCGCTCTCAAACTTACGCAGTGCATTAACAATAACAGAACGTGTTATGCCGACACGGTCAGCGATCTTACTAGCTACAAGAATTCCTTCGCGGCCTTCCAACTCTTCAAAAATATGTTCAATGGCATCTAATTCAGAATAAGAAAGTGTGCTCAGTGCAGACTTTACAATCTGTTTCTTTCTGGTTTCTTCCTCATTCTCTTCATTTACAGAACGCATCATCTCCAGTCCTACGACCGTGGTTCCATACTCACACAAAATAATATCGTCAATATCAAACTGTGCATTCTGACGATAAACAAATAAAGTACCAAGGCGTTCACCAGCGATATCGATTGGTGCGATAGTTGCCGCATAACCGTTTTCGTTGCTTACAGTAAAGCCAAGTGTTTCCAGATTTACGTTTTCTTTTGTAGAAAGAATGCCCAATAATCTTTCGTTTAAAGATACATCGATATAATTTCCCACCTGATCTGCCAGAAGTTCTGTAATTTCAATCACTTCCGGACGAAGTCCTGTTCCAAGAACCTTTCCTTTTTTACTGATCACCAATACATTGGATGCAAGGATATCTGTCATAACATCACAAATGTCATTAAAAACAACTTTAGACGAATTGTTATTATGAAGCAGTTTTCCGATTTTTCTTGTTTTGTCTAATAACTGTACGCTGCTCATAGCTTCCTCCATATCATCTTTTATCTGTTACACCGATTTTTCGGCAAAAAAATAGTACCAAGATAATTAACAGGCATATCTTAGCACTATTTTTCTGTAAATTCAACAAATTTTATCTAAATATATCAGATTTTTTCAAATTTCACAAGAAATTATAAAAAACGCAACTTTTTCAGTCATTTTATATATTTTCTCCAGTATACTATTCCTCGGCAGTTTCTGGTTTTTCCATGATATAACCGCACTTTTCATCCGCACAGACTAACTTATTTCCTTTTTCCACCATATATCCTCCACACTGTGGGCAAGGAATCTTTGATGGTTTCTGCCAAGACATAAAATCACAGTCCGGATTATTCTCACATCCGTAATATTTTCTGCCTTTTTTTGTTTTCTTCAGAACAATATCTTTTCCACATTTCGGGCAGGCTACGCCAATTTTTTCAAAATATGGTTTTGTGTTCCGACACTCTGGAAAGCCCGGGCAGGCAAGGAATCTGCCATGAGGTCCATACTTGATAACCATGTTACGTCCACATTGTTCACAAACAACATCTGTTACCTCATCTTCAATCTTTACTTTTTCCAGTTCTGCTTCCGCAGCTTTAACCGCAGCATCCAGATCCGGGTAGAAGTTCCGAATGATCATCTTCCAGTCTACGGTTCCCTCCTCTACTTTATCCAGCAAAGATTCCATATTTGCGGTAAAACGCTCATCCACGATTTCTGGGAAAGCTTCCTTCATAATATTATTGACAACTTCACCAAGTTCAGATACATAAAGGTTTTTATTTTCTTTAATGATATATCTTCTGCCAAGAATCGTTGTAATCGTCGGAGCATACGTACTTGGACGTCCGATTCCAAGTTCCTCAAGTGTCTTTACAAGAGATGCCTCCGTAAAGTGTGCCGGCGGTTGTGTAAAATGTTGTTTCGGAGCAATTTCCTCTTTGGTCAGTTCTGTAGACTCATCCAGCGTTTTGGATAAAAATACACGATCAGATTTTTCCTCGTCCAGCGTATAAACAGACATGAATCCGTCAAATTTCACTTTAGATGCTGACACATGAAAACGATATTTTCCTGCACCGATGGTAACAGATGTGGTCTCATAAACGGCCGGCGTCATACAGCTTGCTGCAAACCGATTCCAGATAAGCTGATACAGTCGGAACAGATCACGGCTCAAAGATTCTTTTACCATAGCTGGGGACCGATTCAGATCTGTTGGTCGGATTGCTTCATGCGCATCCTGTATTTTTGCTGGATTTTTCTTTACATCAGTGCTACCACCTACATAATCAGCCCCATAATTTGCACCGATATATTCAGCTGCCGCTGCCTCTGCTTCTTCTGAAACACGAGTAGAATCTGTACGCAGATATGTGATCAGACCAACGGTCCCACTACCTTTGATGTCCACACCTTCGTATAGCTGCTGTGCGAGACGCATAGTTTTCTGTGTAGAAAAATTCAAATGCTTACTTGCTTCCTGCTGCAAAGTACTTGTCCGGAATGGAAGTGGCGGCTTTTTGGTCCGCTCACCTTTCTTCACTTCCAGTACCTTGTATTCAGAAGACTGTATTTCCTTTAAAATTCCATCCAGTTCTGTCTGATTGTGAATCTGGATCTTGCCGTTTTCATCGCCATAAAATTTAGCAACTAACGGTTTTTTCTCGCCTTTTACGTTTAATATCACATCAATAGTCCAGTATTCTTCCGGAATGAATGCATTAATCTCATCCTCACGATCGCAGATGATACGCAATGCTACTGACTGTACTCGACCTGCACTCAAACCTCGTTTTACTTTTGCCCAGAGTACCGGACTGATCTTGTAACCCACCATACGATCCAATATACGGCGCGCCTGCTGTGCATCTACCAGATTCATGTCAATCTCCCGGGGATTTTTCAGAGATGCTTTTACTGCATTTTTTGTAATCTCATTAAATGTAATACGTTTTGCATCTTTGTCACCTAACTTCAATGCTGTAGCTAAATGCCAGGAAATGGCCTCTCCCTCACGATCAGGGTCAGTTGCAAGATATACTTTATCTGCTTTTTTCACTTCTTTTCGCAGATTTGCCAGAATATCTCCTTTTCCACGAATAGTAATATATTTCGGTTCAAAGTCATTTTCCACATCAAATCCAAGCTGACTTTTCGGCAGATCCCTCACATGTCCATTGGATGCTGCTACCTCGTAATTTTTTCCAAGAAATTTCTTTATTGTCTTAACCTTTGCCGGAGACTCCACGATCACCAAATACTTCGCCATACTTATTCCTCTTAACCTCTATGTTCTTATACTTATTGTAAATCGGACATTCGCGATCCACTCTATATGCGTTTACAAAAATAATTCTGAAAGGTTTCCTGAACCTGTCCGTACCGCTTCAGTTTGTCTAAACTATGCAATACCGTGAGCAGATCTAAACCTGTTTCTTCTATAATATAGTTAATATATTTTGGATGTAAATCAAGACAACCATACACCAACTGTTCGTTTTTATCAAGAGAAATATTTTTTATTTTTGTCAAATTTGTTTTTTTTTCGGGCAAATATCCCAGATTTTGCAAAAAAACATCCAAATCATAGATAATTCCCGCGCCCTGGCCTATTAAGGCATTACACCCTTCGCTCAACATGTCCCCAAATCGACCAGGCACCGCAAACACATCTTTGCCTTGTTCTAGTGCCGCATCTGCTGTAATCAGTGAACCACTCTTTTTCTTTGCCTCTACAACTACCAGACAGTCGGAAAATGCACTGATAATGCGGTTACGCTCTGGAAAACGATACGGCAGGGGTTCTGTTCCAGGTGGATACTCTGACAGAATTCCTCCACCTGAAATACAAATATTTTCATACAAATTTCGGGCATTTTTCGGATAGCAGACATCGCAACCACAGCCCAGAACTGCAAAAGTGCTACCATTTCCCTGCAAGGCTCCTGCATGGGAAGCACTATCAATGCCAAGTGCCATACCACTGATAACCTGCACATCCTTTTCAGCCAGCATTTTTCCTAGTTTTGTAGCAATGCTTCTGCCATACTCAGAACACATTCTGGCGCCTACAATACCAACGCTTTTTCTTGCATCTGGCATAATCCCTTTACAGAAAATTGCATAGGGTGGCTGCATAATCTGTTTTAACCGTTCCGGATATTGTTTACTGTTACATGGAAACATCTGGATATTTTTTTTCATAAAATCTTCCCATGCGCGATTCAGATCTTTTTTCCGGCTTTCTAACAAATACTGAAGTTCAGTATCTGTAAATAAATACATGTTTTTTAAAGTTTCTTCCCGGAGTTCATATACAGCTTGTGCACTGCCACACATTTCCCTGATTTGTATTCGCTTACTGCTGTTAATATTCATCAAAGATGCCAGCCAAAAGTCATACTTTAACTCATCTTTTTTCTGACCCTCTCCACTCTGCTCATGTTCTTCTTTCTTTTTATTTGTCCCGGAAAGTTTCTGTATATTATTACTAATTCCAGTCTTATTATTGATTTCATACATTTTTCAGTTTCTCCTCCAGTAATTCTTATCCGGATTTCGAAACATAAATGCTTCTTGCAGATGCTCCCAGTGAATATCGTCCATTCCCGCCATATCGGCAATTGTACGCGCTGTTTTCAAGATTTTTTCATATGTACGGGCACTTAAATGGTATTCCTCATATTTGTCTTGCATCCTTTCTGTGGATTCAGCATCCAATGCACAAAACAGCTTTAAATCTTCCGTGTTCATTTGACTGTTAAATCGATACTTTCTTCCTTTGAAGCGTTCCCTCTGAATTTCATGAACTCGTTCTACTCTGGCACGGATCATCGCACTGGATTCTGCTTCCTGCATGTTCTTCATTGTTGTGTATCGAATTTCTTCTGTTTCTACACACAGATCAATCCGATTCAAAAACGCCTGTGAAATATGACTGATATAGTTTTTGATCGCCTGAGGTCTGCAATTACACCGATCCAGGTTTGGATAAAATCCACACGGACATGGATTAGTTGATGCTACAAGCATAAAATCTGCCGGATATACGAAATTTCCTCCCACACGGGAAATATGAATTTTCTTTTCCTCCAAAGGTTCTCGCAATACATCCAGAATCCCTGGTTTAAATTCTGCCAGTTCATCCAAAAATAAAATGCCATGATGCGCCAAACTGATTTCGCCTGGATGTGGCTGCTTACCGCCACCTACCAGTGCCTGTGCAGTCACTGTGTGATGAGGACTTCGAAATGGACGTTCATTCTGAATAATCCGCTTTTGATCCAACAGACCACAGATTGAATAAATCTGAGATAATTCCAGTTTTTCCTCACGATTAAGTTCCGGCAGAATTGTGGGGATACGTTTTGCCGCCATAGTTTTTCCAGATCCCGGCGGTCCCATCATCAATAAGTTATGCATACCACTAACAGCAATCTCGCAAGCTCGACGCAACATCGGCTGCCCCCGCAGTTCTGCAAAATCTACATCATATTCCGTCTTCCAGATTTCCTGTTGTTCACGATAAAAACAGGTTTCCGGCAACTCCTGCTGACAAATCTGCACAAATTCTTTCAATTTTTTCACTGGAATGACTTTAACGGCATCCAAAATTGCCGCCTCCCGAGCATTCTCCCAGGGTACCACAATCCCCTGCATTCCCTCTTTTTGTGCAAGCACCGCTGCTGACAACACTCCCTTGGTTGGCAAAATGCTGCCATTTAGTCCAACTTCTCCAAGCAGCAAATAATCACTTAAAATATGTTCATCTAAAAAACCAAATGCAGCAAGAACAGATGCTGCCATAGGCAGATCACATCCGGTGCCAGATTTTCGCATATCTGCTGGTGTCAGATTAATAGTGATTTTCTTTGCAGGCAGACGAAATCCCGCATTTTTTAAAGCAGTACGCACCCTCTCTCGGGCTTCCTTTACCTCAGAGGTCAGAAATCCCACCATGTCAAAGGAAGGCATACCATCACTGACATCTGCTTCTACCTGAACTGGAAGCGCTTCAAAACCACAGACTACTGCTGTTTTTATTACACTATACATATATTCATTTTTCCTCTTTTCGTATACGGAAAAAATCCGGCGATTGCCGAAAAATAAAAAGTAAGATAAAAGACATTTTTACTTTAGCATATCTCTTGGAAACTGTCTATATTCAAACAAAATATTTCCTGTCTATTTCAGAAATTCCTGCCGCAGTTTTTCTAATGCTTTCTTCTCTATCCGACTTACATAGGATCTTGAAATCCCAAGACTTTTGGCAATTTCTCGCTGCGTCTCAGGCTTTGTATTGTATAGACCATATCGTCGACGGATAATCCAACTTTCTCGCTCATCCAACACTTTTGGCAATAATTCATATAATCGCAGAACATTTTTCTTTTCGACAACGCGTTCCCATAATTCCGGCTCGCCACTTTCTACAATATCCAATAATTTTATCTGATTGCCTTCTTTGTCAGTTCCTATAGGCTCATAAAGTGACACATCCCTGGCCGTCTTCTTTTTACTACGGAAATACATCAGAAGTTCATTTTCAATACACCTGGCAGCATAAGTTCCCAGTCGACTACCCTTTTCATAATTGTAGGTGGAAACTGCCTTGATCAATCCTATTGTTCCAATAGAAATCAGATCTTCTAAATCCTCCTGCGCTCCCTGATATTTCCTTGCAATATGTGCCACAAGCCGCAGATTTCGTTCTATCAATACCGATTTTGCCTGTTCGCTTCCGTTTTTCAGCTGCTCCAGATATTGCTTTTCTTCCAACGTACTCAGCGGCGATTGAAATGATTTCAAATCGGCACCTCCGTGTGCGGCCTTTCTATTATTCTATGCCAGACAGACTTTTCCCGTGTCTGAAAATCTGCGTATTTTTTCAGTAAAGACAGTACTATGTACTTTCATTTATCCAAATCTCCAAATAAAAACGGAAATCAGAAACAATCTGTTTTCTGATTTCCGTTTTTTGCCTAGATAGATTTGTGTATCAAACCACATCCATCATGATTATTCCCCAAATACTGCTTTATAATCTGCCTGGAATTTTTCGATTCCTTGATCTGTCAGCGGATGTTTTGTCATCTGCTCAATAACCTTGTACGGTACTGTCGCTATATCAGCACCTGCCAGTGCACAGTCAGTTACATGGATCGGATTTCTTACAGAAGCAGCGATAATCTCTGTCTCATAACCATAAATGGAAAAAATCTCTGAGAT
>CAKREL010000001.1 GCA_934317205.1 uncultured Eubacterium sp. | reverse complement strand
TTCTCAGAAAAATGATATTTTCCAGATCATACTTTCCAATGCAGTAAAAAAAGACCTGACCGGCATTGAAAGCAACCATATCGGATTAAAAAGTGCGGAAAAAATAGCCAAAATGCACCATGGAATCCTGACTTTTACGCAGAAAGATAAAACGCTTTTTCTTGTCGAAGTAACGTTTCCTTTGCCGTAATCCTCCATGACATAACGAAATTATTTTCACTGTATATAAAAGATATTTTCTGTCAAAATTAACATCTTTTCACCCAAAAATGGCACCTGACGAAATAATCGTTCAGATGCCATTTTTATATTTTATAGATTTGGGTGTCAAACCACCCAAGACGAGCCGAATTTATGCCATTCTTCCGCAGCACTGTTTGTACTTCTTGCCACTTCCGCAAGGACACGGATCATTCGGATATACTTTCTTAGTCTCGCGTGTCTTTGGTGCTTTCTGTAGAGAATCATCTTTGTTTGTTCCCGTTACTTTGGCAACTTCTTCACGCTCTACCTTCTGCTCCACTTTGATATGATACAGCAGACGGATGGTCTCTTCCTGAATGTTTGCTGTCATCTCATCAAACATCTCAAATCCGGCCATCTTATACTCAACCAGCGGATCTCTCTGGCCATAAGCCTGCAGACCGATACCTTCGCGAAGGATCTCCATATCATCGATGTGATCCATCCACTTACGGTCAATGGTTTTCAGCAGAACCACACGCTCCAGCTCACGGATCATCTCTGCCTCCGGGAACTCAGCCTCTTTTGCTTCATATAACTTCACTGCACGCTCTTTGAGCATGTGTTTTAACTCATTTGCGTTCAGGCTCTGGATCTCATCATCACCAAGTGGCTGCATAGGAATCACCGGAATCAGCAGTTCGTTTAACTCCAGAACATCCCAGTTCTTTCCTTCCTCATCAGATACACAGTGATCTACCGTATCTTCCACGCGGTCTGTGATCATCTTGTAGATTGCACTGCGCATGTTTTCGCCATCCAGTACACGACGACGCTCGCCATAGATGATCTCTCTCTGATCGTTCATAACCTGATCGTATTCCAGCAAGTTTTTACGGATACCAAAGTTGTTACCCTCAATCTTCTCCTGGGCTTTTTCAATCGCACTGGAAAGCATCTTATGCTCAATCTGCTCACCGTAAGGAACCCCCATTGCGTTGAACATCGTGATCAGTTTCTCAGAACCGAACAGACGCATCAGATCATCTTCCAGGGAAATATAGAAACGGGATTCACCCGGATCTCCCTGTCGACCGGAACGTCCACGCAGCTGATTATCAATACGGCGGGACTCATGACGCTCTGTACCAATGATTTTCAGACCACCGGCAGCTTTTGCCTCATCATCCAGCTTAATATCGGTACCACGACCAGCCATGTTTGTTGCAATAGTAACGGCACCGTGTACACCAGCCTGCGCTACGATCTCAGCCTCAAGCTCATGGAATTTCGCATTCAATACGCTGTGTTCAATTCCTTCCTTTTTCAGCATCTTGCTTAAAAGTTCAGAAGTCTCAATGGTAATCGTACCAACCAGAACTGGCTGACCTGTTGCATGCGCTTTGACAACTTCCTGTACAACAGCCTCAAATTTCTCCTGCTTTGTCTTGTAAACAGCATCTTCCCTGTCAATACGTGCGATCGGACGGTTAGTCGGGATTTCAATAACGTCCATGCCGTAGATATCACGGAACTCTTTTTCCTCTGTCAGGGCTGTACCTGTCATACCGGCTTTTTTCTTATATTTATTAAAGAAGTTCTGGAACGTGATCGTTGCAAGTGTCTTGCTCTCACGTTTTACTTTTACATGCTCTTTTGCTTCAATGGCCTGGTGCAAACCATCTGAATAACGGCGTCCCGGCATGATACGTCCGGTAAATTCATCAACGATCAGAATCTCATCATTTGCAACAACATAATCCTGATCACGGTGCATTAAGTTATGCGCACGCAGGGCAAGAATGATATTGTGCTGGATTTCAAGGTTCTCTGCATCAGCAAGATTGTTGATCTTGAAAAATTTCTCAACCTTCTCCACACCTTCCTGTGTCAGGTTGATAACTTTATCTTTCTCATTTACGATGAAATCACCTGTCTCCTCGATCTCAATACCCATGATGGCATCCATCTTGGAAAACTCCTGGCTTGCCTCACCACGTTTCATCTGTCTTGCAAGAATATCACATGCTTCATAGAGCTTGGTAGATTTTCCGCTCTGACCGGAAATGATCAGAGGTGTACGCGCCTCATCGATCAAAACAGAGTCAACCTCATCGATGATCGCATAGTGCAGATCACGCTGAACCAGCTGCTCTTTATAAATAACCATATTGTCACGCAGATAATCGAAACCAAGTTCATTATTAGTAACATAAGTGATGTCGCACTCATATGCTTTCTTACGCTCATCATGCTCCATATTATTTAACACAACGCCAACAGTAAGTCCAAGAAACTCATGCACTTTTCCCATCCACTCAGCATCACGCTTTGCCAGATAGTCGTTGACTGTAACAATATGAACACCTTTTCCTTCCAATGCATTCAGATATGCCGGAGCTGTGGAAACAAGTGTCTTACCTTCACCGGTCTTCATCTCAGCGATACGTCCCTGATGAAGAACAATTCCACCGATAAGCTGTACACGGTAATGCTCCATGCCAAGCACACGTTTTGCTGCTTCACGAACTGTTGCAAATGCTTCCGGAAGCAGATCATCCAAAGTCTCTCCTTTTGCAAGTCTTTCTTTATATTCTTTTGTCTTTCCACGCAGTTCCTCATCGGATAATGCCTGCATCTGCGGGCGGTAACTTTCAATTTTATCTGCAATTGCATGTACAGATTTCAGTTCCCGCTCACTGTGGGTTCCAAAGATTTTTTCTATAATACTCATGTATTTCCCCTGTACCTTTCTTTCTTTACGGTAAAAACCGCTAAATACAAGCTCTATTTTACCACTGAATAGGATAACGTACAATATAAAATAGCGTTAACGATTTGTGAACTTTTTATAAACGAAACGATTTTCCCTGTGCAAAACCAGTCAGACTATGCTATACTTTTCATTTGAAACGAGTGTACTCTCAGAATCATAAAGGAGGATTTTACCATGAGCTATTTATATAAGACAAAAGGCACATGTTCTACTATGATTGAAGTAGAACTGGATGGAAACGTTGTAAAAGATGTAAAATTTACCGGAGGATGCAACGGTAATCTGCAGGCCATTCCTAAACTGGTCCAGGGATTGACTGTAGAGCAGGTAGAAGAAAAACTTTCCGGCATTTCATGTTCCGGACGTCCGACTTCCTGCGGGGATCAGCTTGCCAAAGCCTGCCGTGCTGCCCTGGAAGCACAAAATGCATAAAAGACGTTTTACTCACCTCTGATAACCAGCATCTAAAAGTGCTTATCAGAGGTATTTTTCTCTTTCTAATATTCCGATAATTTATGTGTATATTTTTCTTTTTCTGTTTATTTGTATTATTTTTAATTTTTTTCTAATTTTGTGTTGACAAATACTATATTGTCTGTTATTATGAGTACAACAAATAAAGAACTTACAGTTCTTACAAATCTACAGAAAGAGAGGTACAGTCCACCGGCAACTTAATTTAAAAACTCAAAACGATACTAAGAAGAGGAGGTACAGTCCAATCTACATTTAAATTTTAACTTCATTTATTATTAAGAAAGAGGTACAGTCCAATGACATAGCAATTCAAACTTTCATTATTTAAATTCTTGAAAACGAGGTATCGTCCAATGACATAGTAATTTTTCTTTTCATAATTTAAATTTTTGAAACGGAGTATAGACCAATGGACAGGTAAATGAATTAATTTAACTTTATGAATTACATAATTGGAGGTACAGTCCACCAGTAATTTAAGTCATGAGTAGTTTTTTTAATACCAGAATTGAATACATGACAGTTACCATAGTAATAAAAGGATCAAGGTTCAGATGGCAACGTTCAGATATGAATCGGATCAAATCGTCATAGTAGAAGGAGATTTGAAGACGTATTGGAAAAACTCAAAGGAAAAACTGAATCGAAAATTGTATAATGAGACATATCTAAAAGAAGAAGGAGGATAAATCCCTTGGAGAGTATATGTTATTAAGGCTACATTGATATCTGTATAGACAGTATTGATGTAGCCTTTTCTATTTTCTTCGAAGCTTACTGCTCTTTTTCTATTGACACCTCTCTCGCATGGGTGTAATCTAGTATTGAAAACTACATGTTGTCGTTTTAGCAGACGACCAGAAAGGCATACAACTGAAATGAGAGAGATTATCATTACCACAGAAAGTGGCTCCGATCTTCCGGAACATCTTGTAAAAAAATATGATATAAAAGTTATCCCTATGCATATTGTCATGGATAATACTTCTTATCCAGACGGTTCCATCAGCGTTGATAATATTTATGAATACTACAACGAAACGAAAAAAATTCCGACAACTTCAGCAGTAAATGTCGGCGAGTATATTGACTTTTTTAATGAAATCCGTGCAGAACACCCAAATTGTGTCATCATGCACCTGGCTTACTCCTCTCTGGCTTCTTCCACTTATCAGAATGCAGAGATTGCCATCCGCGAATTTGATGATATCTATCTGATTGATACCAAAAATGTATCTGGAGGCTGCACCGCTCACCTTGTAAAAACTTATGAGCTCATTCAGGAAAAAAAGGATACCGTAACTGATTACAAAGCACTTGCTGATGAAATTGAATCCTGGAATCAGAAAGTTTTTTGTTCCTTTATTCCCGGAAACCTGGATTATCTGAAAGCCGGCGGTCGCGTATCCAATGCAGCATACCTTGGAGCCACATTACTCCGCCTGAAACCTTTGATTGAAATTGTGGATGGAAAGCTACTTGCTTCCAAGAAATATCGTGGTTCTATCGAGAAATTTGTAGATACTTATATGGAAGAATATCTGGAAAAGCATAATGTTTCCAGAAAATGTCTCTATCTGATGTATTCCAAAGGGCTGTCTCAGGTGGCACTTGACCGGATGAAAGAAAATGCGATCCGTTTTGGATTTGAAAGTTATGAATATGTTATGACCGGATGCGTCATCAGCTGCCACAGTGGTCCAGGTGCTATCGGACTGGCTGGATGCTGCGAGTAAGCATTCTATATTTCCCAGTAAATAAGAAAATCCTGTATTTTACATCACGCAGGCTAAGACACCTTACGTTGATGAAAATACAGGATTTTTATTAATACATGCTACAATATTATTTATTTACAAATTTAACAGCTGTACCATATGCGATAACTTCAGCTGCTCCCTGGATAATCGCAGATGTTGCAAAACGTACGTTTACAATAGCATCTGCACCAAGTCCTTCCGCTTCTGCTATCATTCGCTGAATGGCCAGATCTCTTGCATCATTCATCATCTCTGTGTAAGCTTTCATCTCTCCGCCTACCAGATTTTTGAAACTAGCTCCGATATCTCTGCCAATATTTTTGCACTGGATCGTGCTTCCTTTTACCATTTCAAGCATTTCGAATTCTTTTCCTGAAATATAATCTGTGTTTACTAATATCATGATTTTTCCTCCCATTTTCACAATGAATTTTTCTTTGCTCCCCGTACAGCGACCAATTTAAGACGGACGCAAGTGAAACTTAGTGTGTGACTTTGTCCGGCATTAGCTGACATCTTAAAATTCTGACTCTGTATGTAGTCATTATAGCATAGGCTGTATCAGATATGTTAACTTTACTCCAAATTTAATTTATTCTTTAAAAACCAGGTTGTCACAAAGAAAAATACAACACTGTAAATGGCATCGGTAATACACTGTTCCACCAAAAGTTTCATATAAGCCCCAACAACCAATCCATCTCCTGCTTCAACAGAAATACATGCATTTGCATCATTTACGGCAAACGAACTGCTGAGCAGATCCATGTTTGTTACAGCACTTATAATTCCTATGATAATCAGAATTACGATAAAGGTCACCACACTGTATAATACTTTATGACGCTTTGCTGCGGCACCGATTGCCATTGCTGTATAAACCAGCAGAATCGTGCGGATAATCTGGATGATTCCTGCCAAAATTGTCATAAACACGCTTCCTGCGTTCTGTCGAAACAATCCGAATACATCTCCCAGATGAAGGGCATTCCAATCGACAAGCGCGAATCCATGTCCAATCATACTCGTCAGGAAAATCACAAATACAGATGCAAGCAAAACTGCAATACTAAGTAAAATCCAGATCAGAGAACAGATCGTTTTTGATGCAACAAGCATCCAGGTCGGAACCGGAAGCGTGTGCATCAGATATCCTTCCTCTTTCAGCAGATTTTTGTAAAACCGCTGCAAAATCATTACAATCGTTATGATCAATAAAGCCATGATCAGCAACGTATAGATCAGTCCACTGATCACAACTGCGATAGCATTTCCCTGCGTTGCCTCCCAGATAGTTCCTCGGGCAACAAATCCTACTACTGCTGCTACAACAAGCAATGCCAGATACAACACGCCCATCGTTCTGCTCGTTGATTTCAACTCATATTTTAATAATTTTCCTAACATCTGAATACCTCCCTGAACAACTCATCTACTGATTTGTGTTCCGTCTCACGAATTTCATCGACACTGCGATGAAAAACAATGTTTCCACGGTTGATAAATACTGCCTCATCCAATACACGTTCAATATCTGCGATTAAATGTGTGGACATTATAACCAGAGCATCTTCTGAATAATTGCGAATGATCGTATTTAAAATATAATCTCTTGCTGCCGGATCGACACCACCGATCGGCTCATCAAGAAAATAAATCTCTGCCTTTCGGCTCATTGCCAGAATCAGCTGCACTTTTTCTTTATTCCCTTTTGATAATGTTTTTAACCTGTCTTTTTCACGAAGGTTTAACTGTCTTATCATTTCTTTCGCTTTTTCCCGGTCAAAGTCCGCATAAAAATCAGCAAACATTCCAACCAGTCCATCTATGTTCATCCAGTCCGGTAAATAGTTTGCATCCGGCAGATAAGAAACAAATGATTTTGTCTCCGGTCCCGGTTTTAAACCGTTTAATAATATTTCTCCGGATGTGGGCTGAAGCAGACCGTTAGCCAGTTTAATCATCGTGGTCTTTCCACTTCCATTCGGGCCAAGTAAACCCACGATTCTGCCACTTTCCAGTGTCAGATTGACATCACTCAATGCCATTACATTTCCATAATCTTTCGTCAGATTTCTGCACTCTAATCTACTGCTCATAACTTGCTCCCCCTTTCTCCTCTCGGATCAGATCTATAATTTCTTCTTTTTCAAAACCCATATTTTTCATTTGCTGTAAAAATGTCTGTATGGTTTCCCGTGCTGTCTCACGTTTCATTTGCTGAATTCTCCCTTCATCATCTGTCACGAATCTTCCACTTGTTCTCTGAGAATAAACCAGTCCCATGCGTTCCAGTTCTGCCAGTGCTTTCTGCATCGTATTCGGATTTACCTCTGCCTCACTGGCGAGATCACGCACCGATGCAAGCTTGCTGCCTGGCTCATAATAGCCGGTTGCGATCCTGTTTTGAATAATATCGACCAATTGAAGATAAATCGATCGGTCATTTACAAAATTCCATGCCATATCATCCCACTGCCCTTTCTTTTTATTTCATGTATCTTTTGTATTATTGTACTGTTGTATTACTTGATTAATACAATAATACTCACGAGTCATTTTGTCAATAGATAAAAAACATTTTTTTATATTTCTATACGATATCGGCACTTCTGTGCTATGATGTCTGTATACATAATAACGAGAAAGGAAATATACTCTTATGAGATTAGGAACATACAAAGGCATTCGCATGCCCAGACCAAACACTGAAGTGACAGAGCATGAAGTCATGAACATTTTAAAGAAGAAACAGAAAGAATACGCCGTTGCCACAAATATCGATGATCGATGTGCGCAGCCCGGAGATCAGGCCATTCTTGATTTTGAAGGCAGCTATAACGGCCAGACAATCCCCCATGGAAATGGCGAAAACTTTGCCCTGACCATTGGTGCCAAAGCCTTTTTGCCGGAATTTGATGATGCATTAGTTGGGAAAAATATCGGTGATACCTTTGATATCAACGTTACTTTTCCGGCTGATTATCGCATCAGCGTCATGCAAAACCGCAGCGTTGTATTTCATACAACCTTAAAAAAGCTTCGTCTGATAGACTATCAGCCAATTGATGATGAGTTTGCAAAAGATTTTTCCGGATATGAAACATTGAATGAATGGAAAGATGAAATTCTCGCAACCTTGCAGGCACGCCGTGAAACCTCCGTTCGGGAAAAATTTGCACGGGAAGTGATGGCAAAAATCATTGCCGATTCTGATATTCCGATTGACGATGATCTGAAAGAAGAAATGACACAGATTTATTATGATGATTTCCTGGATGAACTGGAAATGAATCAGATTCCACTGGAACTTTACTGCAAACGCTCCGGTCATAGCGAAGATGAAATCTACGCAGATAAAGAACAGGAAGCGATTGAGGCTATTCAGGCACAGAGCGTACTGCATGCAGTTGCTGCTGCGGAACATATCAGCATCACACCGGAAGAGCTGGCTGATGAATTGCGAAATATTGCACTGGAAGAGGAAGAAGATCCGAAGGAATTCGTAGAGACATTGGAAGAAGATGATGTGGAAAATATCGCGGATCAGCTTACGATGGATAAAACGATGGCCTTCATATTGGACAGCGTGGTTTTTGAGGATTAAGAGGAGAAGAACTCAGATGAGTGCTTTGGGCTAAGACGCCCTTCATCACTAATCTGAGTTCTTCTCCTTTTTACGTTGTGAGCACGCTGTCGCTTATTCCGGCCCGAGACATGCCTTTCGGCACTAATCTATGTTCCTTTCCCTTTCACGTTCTTAACTCGCTGTCCATACTGCAGTTCTTTCTTCTCCTTTTACATTGCAAAACACATTATCATTATTCCAACCTGCATAATTTTTATTTTTCTTATCATACTAATACTGTTAGTTGAAAATTTGCATAAGTTGGAGGAAAACATGAGCAATAATAGTAATAAAAGTACGCATAGAAATACACATGATACAAATTGTCACAGAAATTATGGCGGTCCAAGTAGGGATGCCGTTACCACTGGTACATTTGAGCAGGCAGATAAAACCGATGATTTTGACTATGATTATCTGGGGAAATCAGCTTCTGCCAATGACCAGACCGGTCTGATTCCATCTGGACCGCAGAATGATGATGAAATTGAATCCTATCAGGATGTATTTCCTTTCGCGCCGCCACTGCTGAAAAAGGATAAGGATTCGCTGTCATAATTTCTAGCGTCTTTGCCGTGCCCGCGCCTTATATTTCTTTTCACCAAAGATCCAAAACAAAATCAGCGCGATCAACGTTCCGATGAGCATTCCGACAAGAACATCACTCGGATAGTGAACCCCCACATAAAGTCTGGACAATGATATCGCAAAAGCCAAAATCAGCGCCGGCACTCCGATTCCCCGGTTACAGCTCTTGTAGATTACCACCGCCGACGCGAAGGAAGCCGATGCATGTCCGGAAGGGAATGACCAGTCCGGCTGCGCCGCAATCAGACACTGTAATCCCTGTACGACTTCATAAGGCCGAACCCGGGCCACATAATTTTTCAACAGAAAATTTGTCACGCAAAGGGAGCCAAGCAGCGCCAGCAATGACAAAAGCCCTGCACGTCTTGTCTTTTTCGGGAAAAGTAGAACAACGGACAGCACGATCCACACAATTCCGAAATTGCCAAGGTTTGTAATGGCAATCACGATCGGATTCAAAGTTTCAGAACGCAGATGGTTCTGAATAAACAGCAGAATCTGTCCATCCCATAGATTCAGTTGTTGAAGTATCGTGTCTAAAATAGACATTTCATCCATTCCTTTCCTATCGTATTTTTTGAAAGGAGCCCCACTGTATGAACATCAAAAATGATCAGCAATGGGACTCCCTAATTCAAAATGCTCTGCGCATTTTATTTCTCACCCTTTATAGAGGTGAACACTTTCTCTTCTCAGATCTATGATCAGAATTTAAATATCGCTACTCCATACGGCGGAAGTTCATATGCAAAGGAATACGGTCTGCCATCACATTCTGATTTTTCTGACTGGTAAACAGTTGGTCGCTCTGCGCCTTCACCGCCGAATTTCGCATCATCACTGTTTAGCAACAAGGTGTATTTTTTCTTTTTAGGTACACCTACACGATAATCCGGACGTGCCATCGGTGTAAAGTTACATACAAACAGCAGGCTGTTTCTGCCGGATTTTCCATGACGAACAAAACTGTAAATGCTTCGATATCCATCATTCGGGTTGATCCATTCAAATCCTTCCAGCTGATCGTCCAGTTCGTACATAGCCGGATATTTTTTATAAATGGTCAGCAATTCTTTCACAAATGCCTGTAAGTGGCTGTGTTTTTCATCTTCCAGAAGATTCCAGTCAAGTTCGCGCTTTTCACTCCATTCCCGCAGCTGTCCGAAATCCTGTCCCATAAATAACAGTTTCTTGCCCGGATGTCCCATCATAAAAGCATATCCAGCCATCAGGTTGCGGTATTTATCAATACCAAGTCCCGGCATTTTGTTGAGCATGGAGCACTTCAGATGCACTACTTCATCATGAGAAAGCACCAGAATGTACTTCTCACTATAATTGTAACTCATAGCAAATGTCATCTTATGATGGTTATCTTTACGGAAATACGGATCCAGTTTCATATAATCGAGAAAATCATGCATCCATCCCATATTCCACTTATATGTGAAATTCAAACCACCATCTTCGGCTTTTCCGGTTACCATCGGCCATGCAGTGGATTCTTCTGCAATCATAATTGCTCCCGGATTTCTGCCACAAACCAGTGTATTTAAATGGCGGAAGAACTCAATAGCCTCCAGGTTTTTATTTTCTCCATATTCGTTTGGTACCCATTGACCAGCCTCTTTGCCATAATCCAGATACAACATGGAAGCAACGGCATCCACACGAAGTCCATCGATGTGATACTTTTCTACCCAGAGCAATGCAGAATTCAACAGAAAGTTTTTAACTTCTGTCTTTCCATAGTCAAAAATCTTGGTTCCCCAGTCCGGATGCTCACCCTTTCTCGGATCAGCATATTCATACAGGCAAGATCCGTCAAACTCAGCCAGTCCATGTGCATCTCTCGGAAAATGTGCCGGAACCCAGTCGAGGATAACACCAATTTTGTGTTTGTGCAGGTAATTTACCAGATATGCAAAGTCCTCCGGCGTTCCATAACGGGATGTCGGTGCAAAGTATCCAGTTACCTGATAGCCCCAGGAACCATCAAAAGGATACTCGGAAATTCCCATCAGTTCTACATGGGTGTATCCCATTTCTTTCACATATTTTGTCAGCTCTACTGCCAGTTCACGATATGTATAAAAGCCGTTATCTTCTTCGTATCCGGCATGGCGTTTCCATGAACCCGGATGCACTTCATAAATAGACATTGGCTGACGATATACATCATCCTCTTTGTGCGCTGCACGGGCTTCCATCCACTTTTCATCGGACCATTTCAACTTACTGATATCTGCAACTTTTGATGCTGTTCCCGGACGCATTTCCGCATAATTTGCATAGGGATCTGCCTTGTACAGCTTGCGTCCGTCCTGTGTCTCAATAAGATATTTGTACATATCTCCGACTTTCGCCCTGCTGACAAATAATTCGTAAATTCCGTTTGGCTCCAGACGCTTCATTTCATGTGAAGTTTCGTTCCAGTCATTAAAAGAACCGATGACCCAGACACGCTTCGCATTTGGTGCCCAGACTGCAAAGTTGACACCCTGCCATCTGCCTTTTTTGCATGGATGTGCCCCAAGTTTCATGTACATATCATAATGTACACCTGCGCCAAACAGATACATGTCATACTCGGAAATGTTCCCCATAGTGTTTCTCCTCCTTAAAAACCACTTTAATGCTCAAAATCCTTCTCACGAAGAATCAGATAATCATTCTCATTATACTTCTTTGAGAAAATAGAACCAAATGCTTTCTTGATTCCGCCGCCCTCTGCACTCTCAATCGCTTCATCCACTATATCTTTTACCTCTGCCAGTGTCGTTGCCCGCTCCAGTTTCTGGATATTGTTGATACGGTTATACAAAGCAAGTACACCCATCTCATCAATGGTACACTCCATCTCTTTTGCATAGGATTTGCCAAATTGTACTAATTCATCAATTGTAAAGATTGGAATGTCAATTTTTTCTGTAAACTTCTTCGTGAAGCCAAAGTCAATGTTCATTGCTTTGCGGATCCCTGCCCTTGTATCTTCCAAAACTACAACCATTCCCTGTGTATTCTGCTCCATCAGCTGTGACATACGCAAAACTGTCTCGCGGGTCAGTTCACCTGCTTTATCAACAATCAGATAACCACCTGCAATTTTAGGGATCAGTTGTGCAAAATCTTTTTTATTCAGAGAATCTGCACTGATTTTTCCAATCTTGGCATCCTCATTTCCAATTTCCTGCTGAATAGCTTTGATCAGGCTTGTTGCAAATACAGTTTTTCCACTTCCCTCTTCGCCCTGAACCAGGATATTTCCTGCCAGAGATGTCACGGAATTACCAATTCTGGATTTCGCGCCAAGTAAAACCTGTCGAATCTGATCTTCCATACCAGGAACCGGAAGGAAGTAGGAGAATAATTCTTTCTGCTCCTCTGTCAGCTGGTATTCATTCTGCTCTGTCTCAATATCTTCCGGCATTTTAATTTCCGGTAATACAGCGGTATTCTGCGAAAGAGCTGCCTTTCCAACCGGAACTTCCACGTTGGAGTTTTCCATAAACATCTGTGTCGCCTGTGCCAATGTCTTCTCAAGTTCTTCGTCCGGAACCGGCTCTATTACATGAAGATGATCTTCCTCTGCTGTCTGAGCTTCCTCGGAAGACTCAACGCATTCTGTTGTTTCTTCTATCGTCTCCTCGATAATTTCATCCACTATATTTTCTTCCGCTTCTGAAGCTTCTTCTGCAGTTTCTTGTGCAGTTTCTTCTGTGATATCTGCTGTTTCTTCCCCGATACCTTCTTCTGCATTTTCTTCTGCATCTTCAGCTACTTCATTATTCTCAGATTCATCTGCTGATGTGTCATCAGGAGAAATAACCTCTTTTGAATCTGCCTCAGATTTTGTCACTTCTTCAACTTCTGTCTCAGATGCCTCTTCTCGCTGTGCTTCATCTGCCTCTACGTCCTGTACTTCTTCGGAAGCGGTCTGGATTTCTTCTTCCTTGGCTTCCTTTGCTTTCTCAGGTTCTGCTTCCTGTGGTTCTTCAGACTCTTTCTCTTCTGATTCTGCCACAGCTTCTTCAACTTCTGTCTCTTCCTGCGCTTCGCTGCTATCTTCTGCAAATGTCTCATCAGAAGCAAGTGCTGCCGCTACGGTAGTATCCTCCGGTGCCGGAAGATCTTCGCCAGGTGTTGCATCCAAAATCGGAATCAGTGTCTTTAGACGCTCCATAATCTGTCCTGCCTCGACCAGCGCATTTTCTTTCGCCATCTCCAGCTTTTTCTGCTCTGCAGCTGCAATAGCGGCTTCAGCTGCCCGTTTAGTCTTATTCCAGTCCTCAAGAATTTCTTCAATACTTGCCTGTGCAGAAGCAACCTGCGCTGCTGTCTCCTCCTCTGCAGTTTTTTTCTCAGATGCTTTTACTACAACCGGAACTTGTTTCGGCTGCTCTGAAGCATTTTCCTGCTCTGTCGTCTCACTTAGAAGTTCTTTAAAGTCTTTTTTCAGAGTTTTATCAACCTGAGCGTTGATTTTTTCTGTATCAAAAGCCGGCTCTGCAGCTTCTTCATGCTCGCCATTGAGATAAGGAATATCACTAACAATCTTCTTGATGCTTTCCATCGTATCTGTAACTGTCTCTTTCTCTGTAGCATTCATGATCTGCTGCATGCTCTTTGCAAGTTCTTCCTCCAGGTTGGAAGTATTAAACTTACTTGCTGTCACAGTATTTTCCGCAGATTTTACCATCTCATGGATCACATTCTTTGGCTCTGCTGTCTGTGGAATGCTGATCTCCACCATTCCTTTTTTCTCACGGAATTGCTTGTACTTTTCCTCCTGTGATGCGGTCAATGGCTGATATTGTCTTTTCAGATCCAGTGCTTTCTCCACATACTCGCCATCACCAAACCAGAGGATCAGTTCATCACAAGCCTCCACACATTTGTCACGCATCTGAGCCTGTCCATACAGAACAGCCAGCTCATAGGCCCACTTTTCTGAGTACTCATGATCCTTTAAATCTTCCAGAATTGCAATGCGGACCGGAAGCGGCTCATCCTTCAGACAGCTGATCTCATAAGCCAGCACATACCGCATATTGTCCTTCGGTGCAATCTCCAGAAACTCATTATAGTATTCCTCTGCCTCATCAATTTTCTTTGCTTTGATAGAAACCTCTGCCAGTTTGCTGACAATATTTCTTCCAATCGGAGAATGGTCATAGGCCTGCAGTAATACGGTTCTGCATGCCTCATAATTGCCTGTCTGTTCATAGATATCCGCAACCATACAAAGCGTATTTACACTTCTGACCTTTTGCCAATTAATGGTATCTGCCATCGTTGCTGCTGTAGTGTAATCGCCTGCAGCCACTAAATTCTGAAGCTGCTCAAGTTTTAACTTATACTCATACTTATCCACCGTTTTTCACCTCATAACTGTTATTTTTTATTGCGTTATATACAAAAGTTTACTTTTTTTCTTTTTTTTCTTCAGATCTGCGAATTGATTCTTCCGGCTCATCTGTCACTTTCATTTTGACTTGATTTGTCACGATATCTACCGTATCCAGTTCCGTATATTGTTCCGTCTCTTCCGGCAGCTGTCGTTTTTTTAATATATGTTCAACCACTCGTTTAATAACATAATATAAAACTGCGAAAATCGGTACACCGAAAAGCATTCCAACTACGCCGAAACTTCCACCGAAAAGCAGAATTGCAAAAATAACCCAGAATGGACTCAGACCAGTCGTATTCCCAAGGATTTTGGGACCTATTACATTTCCATCTACCTGCTGTAGAATAATGATAAATATGATGAAATAAATTCCTTTCATCGGATCCACCAGGAATATTAAAATCGCACTCGGGATTGCACCGATATAAGGTCCAAAAAACGGAATAACATTTGTCACGCCGACGATCACACTGACCAGTGCCACATATGGCATCCGTAAAATCGCCAGGCAAACAAAACAAATACATCCAATGATCATTGAATCGATAATTTTTCCAATGAAGAAACCTCCGAAGACCTCGTCAGCTTTTCTGATCACTTCCATAGCTACATTGCCCAGACGTGGACGAAAAATCGCATATACTATTTTCTTGAGTTGACCAATAAATTTTTCCTTCGTCATCAATACATAAACAGCAACAATAAATCCGATGATCACATTGAAAATAGTTTTTACTACGTTATATACTCCAGTGGTAATATTTGCCACAAAATCGGACTGTTCCAACACACTTTTACGCAGCCAGTTTTCCAGATAAACAGATGCATCTGCAATAAATGTATCCAATTTTCCGGCAAGTGGACTGTCCTGTCTCATCAGACGATCGATCCACTCAGTTAAATTCTGAACTTTTTCGTTCATACTAAGTACAATATCTTCGATACAGACTACAAGCTGAGGGATGATCAGCCAGATCAATCCAACGATGATTGCAAGAAATACCGCCATCGCAAAACCTACAGATGCAGCCCTGATCTTCTGACACTGCTTTGCTGTCAGTTCTTTCCCTTTTGCTCTACTTTTCTTATATAAAAAACGTTCAAACCATTTCATGATCGGATTAACAAGATATGCCACGACTAAACCAACCAGGATAGCCTGAAGGCTCTGTATAATCCTCTGAAATCCGGCAAACAATCCATCAAATCGCAGGATTACAAAAAAGATTGCGATACAGACCATCACTACCAAAATGGCGGTTAAACCAATTGCGAGATACGGTCGTATATCGAGATTTACTTTGTTATGTTTCTGTTGTTTTTCGGTTGCAGTATATTCTTTTTTTGTTTCTTGCTGCATACTAAAATTGCCTTTCTAAAATTCTCGGAATCCTTTTTTGGAAATCCTGTTAAAATATGCAATAAGTATACCATAATTTTTCTGCATATAACAGAATTGTTCACAAAAAAATCAAAAAGAATCCCGTTTCCAGGATTCTTTTCGTTTTCCTTTATCAGTTGTTTATACAACCTTAACTTTCCCATTTCTTACTCTACGCACCAGAAGCGTGGAAAGCTTATTCTGCATTTAATCTCTGTAATAATTGATCAGACAGCCTTTCAGAATGATGGTTCTCTCATCCTCTGTCAGATCACCCATTTTCAGAGTAAACGGTTTCATCTCACCGTCTTTTACCACATACGCCTCGATATCTGTCAGCTTGTCTTCGATCGCTTTACGCACATTCGGTACAAACAGATAATCACCGTTTGCAAACGGGAGATCTCCTTCTGGAATCAGGAATGGAAGCATACCCCAGTTGATCAGGTTGGAACGATAACGTTTCGTTGCGTATTCATTTGCGATATTTGCCCAGCCGCCCAATACTTTCTGGCAGGAAGCAGCCTGTTCTCTGGCAGAACCGTCACCCGGTTTTACTGCAAAGATCGTACTTCCGATACCGAAGTTCTCACGGTTGAGATCCGGGTATTTTGTCTTGATCGTCTCGATGACCGGTGCAAGCTCCGGAAGTGCCTCGACTGGTTTTTCACCGGCAACTCTTGCTTTCTCTGCTCTCTGAACCTCTTTTGCACGGCCTACGTACTCCGGATCCTTTCTGGACAGGGCAAATTCAGCCAGTGCCAGTGGATTGGAACGATAAGATGAAGTCTCACCGGACGGAATCAGTTCGTCAGTTGTAGTAACCGGATCGTGAATCTCGGATACTACTTTCAGTACTAGGTTATCTGTCAGAGCGCTCATTGCCGGCCAGTCTTTGATGTTTGGTCCGAATTTGAGTTCCTCGTTCGGATCTGCCACACCTTTACTGTCAAATACACGATTATCGTAAATTGTCTTGTCGAAGAAATATTTCGGTCCTGTATATTCTACATCCAGAGCAGTTGCAGGTGTCAGATATCCTTTATTTGCAGCGGTTGCAGCGATAGAGCGTGCATCCATCAGTGCTACGGAAGCGATCTGACCGTTCTGAAGTTTGGAACCTTCACGGTTCGGGAAGTTTCTCGTAGTATGACGGATACTGAATCCGTTGTTGTTCGGTGTATCACCTGCACCGAAACATGGTCCGCAGAATGCTGTCTTCATGATTGCACCTGTCTCCATGATCTTGGCTGCTGCACCATTTCTCACTAATTCCATGTAAACTGGCATACTTGCCGGATATACACTTAAGGTAAACTCATCCGGTCCGATGCTCTTGCCATTCAGAATGTCTGCTGCTGCACAGATATTTTCAAATCCGCCGCCGGCACATCCTGCAATGATACCCTGATCTACATACAGTTTTCCATTGCGGATCTTATCTCTTAATTTGTACTCTACGGCTCCGTCCAGACTTACTAACGCATTCTTCTCAACTTCAGCCAGAATGTCTTCCAGATTTGCATTTACTTCATCAATAGTATAGGTGTTGCTCGGGTGGAACGGCATTGCGATCATTGGTTTGATCTCGCTTAAGTTCACTTCAACGCATCCATCATAGTAAGCAACAGCCTCTGGTTTCAGTTCTGCATAATCTGCAGATCTGCCATGGATATCATAAAACTCTTTAATCTTCTCATCGGTTACCCAGATGGAGGACAGGCAGGTGGTCTCTGTGGTCATGACATCCACACCGATACGGAAATCAGCACTTAAAGAAGCCACACCCGGTCCAACAAATTCCATGACTTTATTATTTACATAACCATTTTTAAATACAGCACCGATAATAGCCAGAGCCACATCCTGCGGTCCGACACCTTTCATCGGCTCGCCGGTCAGATAGATGGCTACAACACCCGGCATTTTGATATCATAAGTTTTGCAAAGCAGCTGCTTTACAAGCTCCGGGCCACCCTCACCCATTGCCATAGTACCAAGGGCACCGTAACGTGTATGGGAGTCAGAACCAAGGATCATTTTGCCACCGCCAGCCAGCATCTCACGGGCAAACTGATGGATAACTGCCTGATGAGGCGGTACATAGATTCCACCGTATCTCTTTGCACAGCTCAGTCCAAACATATGGTCATCTTCGTTAATTGTTCCACCAACAGCACATAAACTGTTGTGGCAGTTTGTTAGTACATACGGAACAGGGAATTTTTCCAGTCCTGATGCACGGGCAGTCTGAATGATACCGACAAAAGTAATATCATGGGAAGTCAGCTTGTCAAATTTAATCTGCAGCTGAGCCATGTTTCCTGAAGTATTGTGCGCTTTCAAAATACGATATGCCATTGTACCTGCTGCAGCTTCAGCAGTAGTCACTTTCTTTCCTGTTTTTGCCTCAAGACATGCTGCTGCTTCGTGACTATCTTCGATAATCTCTGTTCCATTCAGCAGATATACACCATTCTCATGTAATTTTATCATGGTTTCTGGCCCTCCTTAAAAATCTTTTTTACAAACTCTCATGTATGCCGGTATGATCCGGCAGTAATTCTTTTCTATTATAATAAGGCATACCATAAAAAGCAAGTCATGTAAAGCGGACATTCGCAATCCGTTTTCACTACTTGCTCATGAACGCAGTCGCTTTGCGACCTGTCAGTGGGAGATTTTAACTCCCACTGACATAAGCATCCCCTTACCCACCGCTTAGTGCTCTACGCACTTGAAGCGTGGGAATGCTTATTCTACGTTCACTTTAGTGCAGTAAATTATCGTCTTTCACATCTTCTTCATCATTTTCTTCATCTGCTTCTTTTACAAATGATATAAAATGCTTTCCAATCGCAGCTATATGTTCCGACATGCCATAATAAAGTACCAGGCCCATAGCCGCACTGTCCATGATAACACCCCTTACACCTACAAACGGAAGACACACCCCAAAAGAAATATCTGCCAAGAGAGAGTAGAGCACTCCGAAAATCACTCTGATTGCCAAAAACATTGCCGCCGTATGAGCTGCCACATCCAGCGGTGTTGTATTTTCGCCAGGCTCTTTCTCCATCAGAAATATAATAGAGATCAAAAACAAAAATTCAATCGTCACCAATAAATATGCTCCCCGCCAGCCGTTATAATAAATTGCATAAAACAACGGATTGCGGCTTGCTGCAACAAAGTTTACGACGCCGGGATCATTGGTCAGCACTGAGCTGGCTCCCCTCGAAGTTGTAAAATCTAATAATTTCGTGACATTTGCATGATAATAAGAGGAAGATGCATCCCCGGCCATTGCGATTCCGATATAAGCAGGTAATGCTTCTGCACTCCCGGCCAGTACAAGGAGAACTCCTGTCAGGAAAACTCCATATGCAAAAGATAACAGTCCTGCGATCCATCTCATTTTATAATTACAATTCTTCCAGAGAAAAAGTCGGATTTCCGCTAAAACGGTACTGAAATTTAAAAACAGAAGCCGAAACATAAAGTTTCCTGATAAATTTTTAAACAACAGTATTTCTACAATACTTAATGCCAAAATCTGTATCACACCGGAAACCACGGTACCTGTCTGAAACTGACTGTCCCGCATTTTTTTCACAGCAAAGCCTGTCCAGAGTGGGAATACAAAAAGTGCCATCAGATCATATAGGTATGCTGCCCGGTAGCTCACCTGTCCCTCATCCCATATGCCTGCCAGAGAGCTGCAGTAAAGCAGAATCATCCAGCATACAATTAACATAACTGCATTTACTATTCTTTTTTTTGATAATTTTTCCATAATCAGTGCTCCTTATTTTTCATCTTTTCAATATGTCGTTCATATGCGTCTGTAATCTTTCGGTAACGTTCGTCCTCCATCGTGTGGTAGCGCTCCGTAAAAATCGGTTTCTGTCCACGCCGGAAGATCATTTCAGATCCCACTGGCATATAAAGGACGTCTTCCAGCGGCAGGTTTGCTTTCAATGAAATATTTCGGCATGTATTGAGATCCATTCCGCCGAGGTAAACATAAGTATCACAGTTGTTTATGATCGTTTGCGCACCGTCTTCGCCATACATGGAGGAGAGCTGGCTTTCTGACTGAAGCATGATAGTTGCCGAAATTCCCTTTTCACGGAAGACACTAATGTGTTCCTGAAATGCATCCACTTTACCTCCGGTTGCGAAGTCATCTGCCAGAAAATCTACCGGGATCGGCAGACGCTTATCCGGCTGTTTTTCCGCCAGCTCGAAAAGCCGCTTAAAAGCAATGCTGTAAAACATGGCGATAAAGGTATTGATTGCCGGATTCACCGGGCTTGTTGTGATAAAAAGTACCGTTTTTTGTGTGGCTAATTCATCAAAGTTCACTCTTTTTTTCATAGTAAACATACTTCGTAGTTCCGGAGTAAATACTTCATCCAGCATTGTGTTCAATGATGAAAAAATACAGCCAGCTGTTTTGATCGGTACGGAATGGAACGTCTTCCAGCATCGGACAGCATAGCAGGATGGATCCTTTTCTTCCAAATCCTCAAACAAATAATCATGATTTGTATATATTAATCCATTTCTTGATGTAAATTCCAGATCGTCATGGAACTCAAGTACATCACTAAACGTAGCCTTTTCCTTGGTTTCAAGTACATATGCGATTTCAGCTGATAATAAACTGGTAGCGGCCTTGTCCCAGTATGGATCCATCGCAAAATTCCCCTTTTTATCGGCATATACAATACTTCTTGCAATATGTGGTATATCTGTATAAGCTGAAATCTGATCCATCAGGTCGAATCCTACGTTTCCGGTTTTCGGATCCACAAAATTCAGATCCCACACATGATAATCCCTCTTCTTGCTCAATACGGGTGCATATTTCTCCACGATAGGCCGTTTGGTGACTGTCACAATGAGATTATGATTTCTTGTTTCCAAAATTTTCGGCTCTGTAACACTCACCGTCTTGCCCGAACCACTGCTACCCACGATCACGCCATTATTATTTATCCCGGTCTTCTCAGAGTCCGTACTGAAAATCACTCCATCTCCCAGGATCATTCTGTCCGATTCTTCCATCATTTCCATGTTATTTTTTCTTTTTTCCATCTGTTCCTCCTTCCCGTTTTTACAGATTATCTTCTTCCATCTTCAGCATTTCATCAAAACGTTTGATACCATCGCATAATCCAAAGGAAATGGCCTGTTCCGGTGAAAAATAGTGATCGTAGCCTGTTTGCCGATCGATTTCTTCCACTGATCTTTTCGTATGTTTCGAAAGGATTTTATTGATGCGTTCCTTCATATGAAGCAGAGTGTCTGAGATAGACTGAATACTGGACGCATTTCCGCTGACATTTCCTCCAAGCAGCGGCTGATGCAGCATGAGCTCTGAGTTAGGCAGCATATAACGCTGTTTTCCGGCTGCAAAAAGCACTGCTGCCATGCTGTAAGCTGCACCCACACAACAAGTGATGATCGGAGCCTGTGAAGAAACGATCACATCGTAGATAAGAAGGCCACTGCTCTGGATCTCGCCCCCCTTGCTGTTTATGTAGACGAAAATCGGTTTCTTCGCACTCTGTGTGTTAAGCCACATAACCTGCTTGATAAAATTCATTGCTGTCTCTTCATTAATCGCTCCCTGAAGAAAAATTTTTCTTTTTTCTCCCAACAATGTTGTTTCTATGTCCATTGGCATAGTCCCATTAGAACTCTTTACCGGTACCTGTACCTGCATCTTTTTTTCTCCTCTCTATGCGGTTCTTCCTGTTTCTTTTTGCTGTGGCTCTCCTCCCGGCAAACGATACCAGGACTGATTTCCCTTTTCATCCAGCTCATAAAGATTTGTTAACGTTTTTTTCATATGTAATAAGTCTTCGGTATACAACAAACTGTCCTGCTCACTGTACAGACCATGACTGCGCAGATAACGGTCAATTTCCAGATTATGCTCGTAATTTTCTCCGCATATTACAAGCTGTGGAATTGCTTTATAGCCGTAATAATTGGTTTTCAGATAAGTTTCACTGTTTATCAGGGTGTAATAACGTTCCACCTTATCAGCAAGTTTTTGCAACGCTCCAGGTGCTGATCGGACCACTTCATACAAAAGCTGTGACTCATCATCCAGCAGAACATTTGCTGCGGTTCGCAAAATACAGTTATTTGTTATTGGAAGTTCCTGGTTCGGCCGCATGGTCTCCAAAATACCGAACCGCTTCATGGAGCAGCCGTTATAAAGCATGTTGGTAATGATCATGTTTCCAACCAGGATTCGTTTGATCTCCTCAGCAGTCGGATAGCGATTCTCACGTCGTCTTCGCTCACTGCCGACAAACTGATTTCCGGAATGAAAATCCACGCGCTTCGCAACTGCAATTTCATGACCTTTGTATTCCAGTTCATAGCAGAACTGCTTAAATGTACTGTCCGGCTCTCCAATTTCCAGCTGCATCAGGATGCGCTTATCCCGAAGTATTTTCAGATGTTTCTTGATCATGTTTCTGTTGGTTGAGAATCCCCGAAGGGAAACCAGCTGGTAGATCAAAAAAGAACTTAAATATCTGCTGCGGGCGACTTCCTCTATGATTGCAAGATCCAGGGCACCCAGTTCCTGGAATAAATCCTGCCAGGGAGTCCATTCATTGGGCTTGATGTTCTGTGAAACCACTTCCTTCTCTCGCATTGCATATACTGCAATTGGAGTCTTCTCTTCTGACAGGCCATTGGCAAAAAAACGGTGTGTATAATTTTTCGGATTATTATAACGTGAAATTTTTCTCATAGTTCTCCACCTCTTGCTTTCCTTTATCTGATAACATTATTGGGTGTCTGGTCTTTGCCTATCATCCGGGTAATCTTCTCCCGCAGGGAATCTCCGTTCAAATTGCAGATATAATACTCACAGAAGTATTCAATTGTTTCTGCTTTTTCTTCTGACAAATATGGATCCACAAGCATCAGACGGTCCGGAACAATATTGTAAGTCTTTCCCAAATCGTATAATAACGACCAGTCCTTAAAGTTTCTTCCAGATTTACATTCCAGAATGTAAAAATAATCACCAAACCGGATCACGATATCGAATTCATTTTTTATCTGACATTTCGATCTGTTTTTTATTTTTACGTTGCGGTATACACCATAAGTATCTATTTGATATCTTTTTGCCAGGTCTTCTACCACCTTTTGTGTTTTTTTATAGACACCAAGCTCCAGGAATTTTCCATCCAGGAAACGTCTGGCCGTAGTTGTCATCAGCAAAGTTCCTTCCAGCAACTTATTCTTCTTATCGGTTCCCACTCCATTGATGAGATCGTTCATACTAAAAAGCAAGGCAGCAATCGCTTTTCGCTCCTCCTGTGATTTATCTTTTAAAGAAAATTTGAACCGGTTTCTGTTCTCTGAATAACAGTTCCGAAATTCATATAGCAGATCCTGTATCAGGGCTATCTGATCTGTCATTCTGGCAGCCAGATTAACCACCGACTGAGGGACTTTCCGTTCCTCTTCCTGAAGTTCTACGATGAGGTTCTGCCTATTACCAACCAGCGAATTCAGGTTCGGACCTTTTTTTGCCCTCCCTGCACTCACTTTCTGAGCCATATTATTCTGAACAATATTGGAATTTATTTCTTCCGTAGAAACCGGAACTGCACAAAGTGCTTTTGCTTTTAACATAAGGCTTGTCCTCCTTCTTCTGATTTGTAAAGCGGACATTCGCAATCCGCTTTTGCTACTTGCTTATGAACGCAGTCGCTTTGCGACCTGTCAGTGGGAGCTTTTAACTCCCACTGACATAAGCATCCCCCCTTACCCACCGCTTAGTGCTCTACGCACTTGAAGCGGGGGAATGCTTATTCTGCGTTCAAAACATTGCTGCCTCGTCGTAAGTTTCAAGATAAGTTTCAAAATATTTATTTTTGTGCCGCTTACGTTTTCTATGTGTTCCATAAGTATGTGCATTCTGTTTGCAGTTCTTATTGTCCAGCAGACGCCAGATACGGTTCCGCTCTGTCTGGAGTTTTTTGTTATGCCATTCATGGAAATCATAAAGCTGGCGAATGGTTCTGCCCTGTTCACCGAAATAATTTTTAACAGACAGTGAAAAACGGATTGGATCACCAAGTGACTGCTTCTTTCCAGTACGTGCTTCCATATGTACGTACTGGATGGTGCGATAGTCGACAAGTTCAATCATAATACGGTCATTTTCATTTACATTTGCGTGGATTTTTTTCATGGTGTAGGCCTCCTTAACTTTGATAACATTGTTGTACCATTAGAAATATTCTTTCAAAAAGCAAGCAGACAGCTCCACTCTGAAACCCGTTTTGAAATTTAATAATGGGGTATTTTGAAACTTAATAACGAAACATTGTCTTTTCTTATCAGCAATGTTAGACTTTAAATTAAGAACTTGTATTCGTAACATAAACGGAGGTATTTTATATGGAGATTCAAAAAATAACCTGGGGTGTAATCAAAGACATACTAAAAACCGAACCTTTCCCAGACGAATTAATCTGCCAGTCAATTCCCGTTTCTTTCAGCGACCCAGTCTCATCTAAGACATATGCTGATTTCATAGATGGGAAAAATATTTCTTTATCTGGAAAAATACTAGAAAAATACTGCGCCGATATAGATGTAAGAAAAACACTTTCAGACGGATCTGTAAAAAATTATTTTTTTGTAGGTGAAAACTGTAAAGGAATTATTGACACACAAAAAATATGGAAAAAATATTTTAATCGACTTGAGAAAAAATACGGGAAACAAGACATCCGCTATAAAACGGTTAAGAAACTCTTGATAAATCTTACGCAACAACCCTGTCATCTTACTTTTACCTGGCCCGATGAATATGAATTTCATTTAGGAAATAGCCTGAAAGCCCTTGAGTATGATGATATTTCTTATAGGCTTTCTGTATATACAATGATTGCCGCTACCTGGCCAATCTGGGAGATTGTCTCCAAATGTACCAAAGACAATTTGTGGCAATCGTATCATCTTGATCGGGATAAACTATGTAATCAATTAGATGTACTCATTAATGCAGTTATTCCAAAAAGAATCACACTGAACAGTATTGCTGATGTTCTGAGTCCATACTGTTCAAAATATGCTTTTGTTACGAAACAAATTGTCCCACCCTTAGAAGATTGCCTCCGTACTGATAATAAAGAGAAATATATAGCATTAAAAAGGCAAAAAGAACAGGGAAATACCAAAAATACGGAAAGTTACTCTGATGCCGCTATAGAGAATTACTGGAAGATTTTTCACTATAATTCTCAAAACGACCGTGCGCTTTCACAGTTTTGCAGCGCGAAATCGCTAAAACGTGCCGAAGACTATCTGAAAATCATTACAGAATCAAATGTTGCAGCAGACCCTTATTCAAAAGAACTGCGCACATATAAAAACTATCCTCTGATACACGAGTATATGGAAATTTGGAAAAAGTATTTGTCAGATACTCCCGATGTGAAAGACTCGCTCACTACACTGCTCTCATCTTTCTACGATAGTTTCGATCACTACATATGGTCTGTACATTTTATCTGTGAAAAGCAGGATATTGATCTGATAGCGGAACTGTACAGTATAAGAGAAAAACCCGCTAGCTGGGATCAAACGTGGGGAGATTATTTTATCTATCAGCTGTCTGTGTTTTCTATTATAGGAATGACATGGCCAGTATGGCAGGCATGTAATGATGTTGATATCTATACAGATGGTAAAAATAACGAAGAAACGCAAAAAATAACACCAAAAACGGAACAGAATCGAATTGCATTAAAAACGCTTGTTTCATTAATCTTCCCTCGCGAAAATGACGATAACAATACTATATCCCAAACATATTCTTCCGAAAGTGCGGACGAACTGTTAGCAGATGCCATTGCTTTACTTGACAACAGCAATCAGATTAAAGCTGCTGCTGAAAAATTAATTGAATTAATCATTCACCACCGCTCTCTTGCGTCAAACAGTACCTTGAGAAAAGCTTATGACATGCTGATAAGATGCAGAGAATCAGGATACCGTGGAACTCCGGCTTGTATGGGATCCATTGAGGAAATGAGATGTGAAGCTCAAAAATATGGACAATCTACGATTAATAAAACATCTTTCGAAATAAAAAGCCCAAAAGTAAAAAATATCTCCTCAGAAAGTGGCTACTATTTTAGCAAATGCTCAAACAAACGAATTTTCAGCTGGATAAATGACACTGCCCCGGAAGATTGGAAGCCCTGGCCAGATGGAAAGATTTTTCTGCAGGATTTCTCTGGCAACACACTCTGGAAAAATCTGCAAAACAATCTTCGTTTCATTTTCATGGAAGATGATTATACGCAAAATTTAAATGATGCTCTTTCCGTACTTGCAAAACTGAAATCTATTGCGAACGACAGAGTACTATCACCAGACCTCTGGGGACATATTGAAATCGTGATTCGTTGCGAACAAGAAAAAGTAACCCCTTTACTGGATACAGCCTGCAGTTTTCTCGATCAGAAAAATGATGATGGATCCCCCGTTTTTAAAAACAATCCTGTCATGATCCATCTTTTGGATGAAAAGAAACGTTCCGCAGACTTGCTTTATGCGCAACATCCATTATTTTATGCCTTAACACTGCCTCAGGACGAAATTGCAAAACGAAAACAGGAATTCAATCTCACCATTATCTCTGATAACCATGACATTGATTATTCCGTTTGGCTGATACGTCAGGCCTTCTGGCTGCTTCCGCATACACGAGTAAATATAAAATCAAAAATAACAGTTTTATCTCCATATGCCAAAGAAATTGCCCAGAAAACACTTTCTCTCTGCCCTGGCCTTACACAGTTTTGTGAAATAGACCAGAGTCCATGTGCGAATGGCAATAATGTAGAAAGCAACCTGAGAGAAGTACGAATTGACGGGCTTCCGGAAATTAACTTTATAACATTTCATACAGATGCAGCCAACCTTGAGACCTACATAAAAGCCAATAGCAAGAATCCGTGCTTTATGTATTATGTAGTAGATTCTTCTACTGACCTTGATGCAATTAATATCGGTATCCGTATTCGAGAAACAGCAATTCGTCAGGCTTTACAAAAAAAGAATCTGACCTACTACGCCTGCGACGAAACTGTTATTGCTGTCCGCTGCGAGGATTCCGATTGTGCAGGTCTGACAAAACAGTTAATTGTTCCGAAGGAAAAAGAACACGAAAACCGCTGGTATAATGATTATAAGCTGATTTCTTTTGGTTCGACAGAACAGCTTTTTTCCTGGGATGAACTGACCGGCGGCACAATTGAGTTTATGTCCAAATGCATACATTTTCAATATTGCACCCCTACGGCCGAAGCATATGATTATACAAAAGATGCACCTGCTGATTACGTTTGGTCCTACTACAAACGTTTTTACAACAGAGATTCCAGTTATGCAGCTGCAATGTCCTTACCATATCGGTTATTTGAATCAGGTATCACATTGCGTCCCTATGAATGGAACTTTAAAGATGCTTCTTCTTTCTGGTGTATGGAAAACCGAGAAACCCTTGCCAAGCGTTTTAATGACACAAGGGAAAAACATTCAGAGCACTTGGTTACGGTAAATAAATGGGAGCACAATCGATTCTGTGCCTATTTGCTAAGTACAGGATGGCTTCCTGCAACTCCGGAAGAAACCCGCTATTATATGAACAACGGTGTTGACCGACATACGTTCCAGATTGCCCGGCTCCATCCATGCCTGTGTTCCTGGGAAGATTTAATCCAGCTTTATAATGTACTGCACCAGGCATACATTGGAACAATGGATGTATATGGCAAAGAAAAACATAATGACAAATTTGCTAATTTTGCCGCTGACATTCCTGAATATTTCCAGTTTTTGGACACCGATAATATAAACCAAACCAGTGACATATTACTTGCGGAACCGTTACCTCACCGGGAACTGGAAAACAATATTGAATATGGCAAATCACTATAACTATCACTAAGTTAAAAGGCAGGTGAAAAACATGATATCCAAATATAAAAATGTAGCTGTCGTTTATAGTGGAAAAGGCCGGAAATATGCCGATATCTTTCATAAATCCATTTCGAAAATTTCCGAAGATGAGAGATATCCGATATGCTCCAGACTTATCATGGAATCCATTCTGACAAGGGAATTACTGTCGGATGCTGCGGCTGCAAACAGGGCTTTTCGCCATGCCGCTGAGTATGAAAAACGTGTCTATGATACATCCATGCAGATTTGGGGTGGATTTTTGTACTATAATATGGCCAGAACCTATGTATCACTTGGTGATTCAAAGCAGGCTTACACACTGTTTCAAACAGTAATTCCAATCAGAGAACGCTGACTGAGGAAAACTTCATTCCACACCGAAATCAGAAATGCGCTTTCCTTTGAATATTTTCTGGCACAGATTTCCTATTTTGAAATGTGTGGTGAAAACGGCATTCTGACGGAAACGGAACTTCAACAGGAATATGAGCTATTGGGAAAACAGCTTGAAGCCTATATTGAAGAAAGCAACAGTCTCGATACGTTGGTTCAAATCCGACAGCGGCTGAATGCCAAAAAAGAAACTTTACTCAAAAAAGACAAATAACCAATTACCGGAAGAAACTGTACAGAACGTTTCTTCCGGTAATTTATTATACCTCACTACAAATACCAAATTCTGTAAGACGGAATCTGTTTCCATGTGTCGGCTGCATCCCTTCCGGTGTTACCCTTTTTTCCCCTGTGATCAACACATCATGCTCGGACCAGAAATATTTTATTTTTGTTCCACAAAACGCTTTTACATAGACTTTTTCCACATGGTCTGGAAGTTTATAAATATCCGATTTCCAGGTCTCCGGAAAACAGATAAGCGTTTTTCCATGATCCGCCCATAGGATACCATTCTTATCCTTATGGCAATGTTCAAAATGATCATACTCATTCGTTCTTATGAAATCATGCAATTTTTTATAGTCACGACTGATAATGGCAGGACCCGCATACGATATGGAAAGCCAGTCATTGGAAAGGCAATCATAAACATCCCCTTTGCTGCTTTCGGAACTCCAAATCACACAGCCCGTTGCAAATACAGAAGTGTCCGCTTTCACTCCCGCCGGAATATGTAACCGCCTGATATTCATGGAACGTCCAAAACTGCCTGCGCCAATATATTCCAGACGATCCGGGAAATTAATCTTTGTCAGTTTTGCGCACTCCAGGAATGCACCATCCTCAATCCGCTTTAACGAATCCGGTAAGATCACCTGATAGAGGTTCTTGTTTTTCGCAAAGGCTTCCTCATCAATTACCTTCACTGTATGTGGAACAAAATAAGAATCTCCTGTCCGTTCACTCGGATATCGGATCAGATGAGTCATATCCTGCGAAAACAGTACACCGTCAATTTCTACGATTTCGGTATGTTCCATAGTATTTTTCTCCTGTATCATTCCTGTGTCTCGCCATACCTGTAAATTTCTTCTGTTGAAACTTCCAAATCCTGTGTTTCTCCCATCTGATTCAAGAAACTGTCAAATTCCAAATCATTATCTTCAAAATCATCATACCAGACATCCACACTCGATTCATTCTCTGCTATCACCTCAGTATTTTTCTTCTGTCTTGAGCGTAGCGCTAATTCTGCTTCTATCTCTGTAAAAATGTCTCTCCAATCTTCTTCGTCCGGTTCACTCTCTGGTATTATCTCAGGTGCTTTCTTTATATTCAAATCCATAGCCCTAGCATCTGTCTGACCGCTTTTTTGTCCTCTTTTTCTGCAAAGACATATTATCACAGCAGCTACGACTATAATTCCTGTAAACAACCCTATGTATTTATAAAATTCTAATCCACTCACCTGTACATAAAGTGCATTCAAAATTTCTATCATTTTCCTCAACTTACATCACTCCTTAGTATTTTGGCATGGTAAATAAAAACGGCTTTTCATCCTGTAGGGAAATAACAGCTTCCCCTAGTCCAAGATTTAATAATTGCCAGTCTTCCACCGTGTGACCTTCCCGCTGAATATCCAAATTATTCTGTTGCGGACTGACACTGAAGTTCTGGTAATTTTCACCCAGACGATTTACCACAAATTGACGCGTATCGTAATCACATAATTTGAAAGTAATGAGATTCTGGAAAGAGGAAAGCACGTTGTCTGCTCCAGCCTCTCCATACACTTCCTTGATGCCGGCAATATTTTGCAAACCACACATTAAGCGAACACCCTCTTCTGTCCCTGAAGGGGATCTGCCAAAATTATTGCTATTAGCTAAATGTTCAAGCCGGGGCAATAATAGTGCTTCATCCAGAAGAAAATATTTGTTTCCATTGTATCCGGATCTGCCGCCAAGTGCATTTGCAAGTGCTCTGTCAATGAGCATTCCATACATCGGTGCCATCAGCTGTCCTTTTCGCAAGTCATATTCAATAAAGATTACCTTTCGCTGTCCGCTGTTCATCACTTCACGCATGGAAAATTCTCTGGCAGGATCTGCCTGCGCAAAAGGACCGACAAAAAGTTTTCGGATCATGGCTCCCAGATAGCTCATTACGCCCTGCGTCTGGTTTCCTTTGTTTCCAATGTAATCCAGACAGCTTCGCAAGTCTTTCATCCTCTCCTCTTCAAAAATTTTTCGCAGATCCTCTACTGTTTTTTGCTGGAAAAAATTGACCAGTTCTCTGTTATTCAGCTTCGATGGATCTAATCTCCAGTAAGTCCGCATCAGGTAGATCATTCCTGATGCGAACATCTGCGCAGCCATAGCAGGGAATACCGGCTGGATCTGACTGTCCATGGTTTTAGATAATTGCAAGGCCAGTTCAAAAGCATCCTCATCTGATTCTGAAGTATATATAAGTCTGCCATCCATGCCGCGAGGCATAACTTCTGCAAACAAATTGTGGTAACTGGTGATATCTTTATAAATTTCTCCGTTACCGATTACAATTTTTTCATTTGCCGGAATATGCGGTCCAAATTCTCGCAGGTAATCTCCCTTGGTATCAAATATAACTACGACCTCTCCGCTTTTTAGCGTTTTCAGAAGCTGCTGCAGAACCCATTGAAAAAAGTTCGTTTTTCCACTTCCAGGTGTACCGACAGCCAACAGTCCATACGCCAGATGCTTTTTACTTAATCCCCAGACGTTTCCATTTTTTGGATTTTTAAATATTACAAACGGATCCTTGTCCGGATCTGTTGTCCATTCAGGCACCGGATTTTCATCAATCGCCTGTCCCAGAAGTGTTTGTACGTATGTTTTATTAGTGCTATTATTGCTGTCAGTTATTCTGAACTGTTTCTGTCCATAATCGTATGCCATGATATTTTTCTGCCTCCATTTCTTTACAGATCAAGTCCATCGTCCGCACCTTCACCGCCATCCATATCAATCCCATCGCCAGCGGATTCCCCCTCATTTGATACTCCGGCAGAACTGCCTGCATGTGCGGCAGCCGAATCGTCAGAAATACCTCCTTCCCGTAAGCCTTCTGTTTCAACGGCAGGTTCACTTTCATTTACTGATTCAGCCAGAATGTTGTTTTCATCCAGTTCTGTTGTTTTTGTGCTAAAGTCCATTTTGGTATCCTCCTTTATATCTGCTTTGTTGAATGTTCCGTTTTGCAGCTGTTCCGCCTGATAACTTGCGATCATCTCTGCTTTCATGGCATTCTGCGTGTAAATATCATTTACCGGGATATTTGTTTTGTAATATTCATTTTGCAGTGTGGCACTGACATCTTTTACAAACTCAGGATTTTGAAATAATTGAATGGCGTTCTGTTCGGTTGCCTGATATCCCTTTGTCAGAACAGATGTTTCGTATGCTGCAAATGAGTCTTCCGTCCCAAATTTTGAGGTGAGCTGTGTTAAAATCGATGCCGTCTTATTTTCTGCATTCAGATAAGCATCCCGCTCTGTCGGCTGAAAATAGTAAAAATAGTATCCTCCCGGTGTTTCTCCGGTCACATACTGAGAACCAAGCTTGTAACTGCCATCTTTCAATACCGCACTTGTTGTAAAATCGTTGGCAATATACTCCTGTGTCAGATCCGTATCATCTATTATGACAGTGCCATTGATAATCTGCTCCTGAAGGCAATGCTCCTCTTCATGCAGCACTGTATTTAATGCCTGAACATTATAATCTTTTATCTGATTTTCCTGAATCTGACCATTGTATTCAACGGACTGGATACCGCGTGTCGCAATATCGCGATTTACATTGATATAACCATTTTTAGCATTGCCGCTTTCTATTGCCGGGAGATCTGCAAACTGCACCAGTGGAGCGCCAACCATCCCTTTCTCCATGGCATCCCGGTTTACTGTCTCCTGAAGCAGATCCCGTTTTTCGGATTCGTTTAATTTAGTGTATACAGATTCACGAAACATGCCATAAAGCTCATCATTGCTTAATTTTCCATATTGTGTCGGATGTACTCCGTATCCATTCTTTTCCATAGGCGGTTACATCCGAAAGAGCCAGATTTTTTCTTTTGCCGTGGTTATTTCACCATCTTCCAATTCCTTCATCACAGCAATAGCCTCAAGAAAGTCTCTGTTATGCCAGAGGAAAAGAATCAATGGTATGGAATGATTTTCGATACAGATCTCTGTAAATTCTTTTCCTTCGATCCATTCCTCCACATTCTGCATCAATACCTTTGGGCATTCCTGCTCTATCCATGCCGCTTTCTCAAGTGCCGCCTTTCTTGAAATGCCATAATCCTCAATAATCTTTGCCACAAGTTTTTCTGTTTCAATCTGTTTCATCATGAACAGCCTCCTTTCTTTTATCTAAATTTAAACATGTGTAGCTGCTTTCATCATCAGAGACAGATTTTTCTTTTGAAACTGTATACAACTCCTTTTGAAACTGCCCATTTAAAGGCACAAAAAAGCTGTCGTTTACAGGAACTTCATTGATTCCTGTAAACGACAGCTTCGACCGTCTTCTGATACTTATTTAAAAATCTCTGTACCAGGAACAGATACTAATTGATAAACATTTCATTTCTCCACTCATTTGCTTCTTTCTCTCTGCCTGTTTGTATTAATAGCGACACATATTCATGAGACAGATCATTCCATATATCCTTTGGAATATGCTTCATTGAAAGCAAACTTTCAAGACCTTCCCAGATCTTATTCTCAGCTCCTGCAAAATCTCCCATATTTCTTTTGCACTCTGACCATTTTTTATTGAATATGGCCTGACGCGGATTTCTGAAAAAATGACTGATTTTTTTTGCTTTTCCAAAATATTTATCGGCGTTGGAAAAACAATCTTTCTTCATATAGCATTCTGCGATTTCACAATAATGCGAAAATAATGTCTCTCTTCCCTGCCAGTCAGATAATACATCGTCCTCATCTGAATCATCAAATTCTAACAACAAGGCTAATCTTTCGTCCATATCATTTTTACCGGATGCATAGGCTGAAAGATTCATCAATACCAGAGCTGAATCTGTATCTTTATCAACCTCCTTAAAGAAATGATAAAGTGCTTCATGAAGTTGGTTTGCTTCCTCTTGAAGATCGTTATCATAAAGTCTTAAAGCAAAATTATAGCATTCCACAAATGGATCTCTGTCATATGCCTTATATTCAAGATCCACAAGTTCCTTTTCCGAATAGGAACCATTCTTAGCACAGCTGACACGATTGAATTTTTTTTCCTTAATATCATGGCATTTTGATGATATAATGAAAGCATATTTGCGCATTGCGATAAGCATCTTTTTATATCCGTCAAACCCGTCTGTAAGTAACTGTGCATATATTTCATCAATATTGTCCTGCTGTACATTATCAATCCACTGCGAGAAGTAATTTAGTAACATTGAAAGGTCAAAATATGCCTCTGCCAGTTCTACCCAGCAATCGTCCTGCCCTTTTTCCACATAATTCTCATACACAGTGACACTATATCTGATTAGCGACAATGCCTTGCGTATCCTGCGAATATCACACACTTCATCATCTTGATCCATTTGTTGTTCCAGCAAAATTTTCTGTTCTGGTTTATTGGGAACAAACTGTTCAGAATTAAGATTTATCAGAATTCCCAAGTCATTTTCCCATATCATATCATATTCAACCGCAAGATAGTTGCCACTAATTCTGCACAATGAAGCAAGCTTTTCAGCATATAATAATGCATTTTCTTCGTACAGTTCCCGATATAATTCAATTGCCCGTTCCATACTATCTACTATGATCTGTTCACTGCTGAATGGTTCTGCATAATTCATTCTGCAAAAAATGTTCAACGCATACGCATAGTTAACTTTCCATCGGATAGGATCTTTCTCATACAGTATCTCAAGCAAATCGATTGCCTTTTCCATGTATTGTCTACTTTGCTTTCGCCGGATTTCATGCGTGTCATCAGATGTGATATGATACACTAACAATCCGGCATTTCTCCGATAATACAGATCCGCCAGTCGGCTATAAAAATATGCCTTCTCTACCATGATATCGTCATCATTCTCACAAACCGTCGAAAGAGCCTCCAAAGCAGCAGATACAAATTGATCAGACACCTGTTCATCGTGCTCATTCACAAATGCCAGCAGCGAAAACAGCTTAAAAATTTCAGGATTACTCAAATCAATTTTTGATGCCAGGTCAAGAACCTCGGATGTGTGTTTTCTTGAACTATCCACATGTTCAACTCGGAAAAGAATATCTGAATCCAGTAAAAGTCTCAGGATTTCACAATGAATCTCATAGCTTTTTTTCTTGTCTCCAGTTTTACTTATCACATTTATTAGCTTTTCGTACATGCTAAGTGCCATTTCGTAGTTTCGCGAAACACCTTCCCCGATTCTGTACATGTTGGCAAGTTTTTCCATCGCTGGAGCATAATTCGCGTTACTTGCCTGACTGATCAATTCAGTCGCACGATCATAATCCAGTTCTACATCAATTCCATTCAGATATGCCAGTCCAATAAAAAAAAGATGCATTGGATCATCCGTTCTTGCAGACACTGCAATATCCGTGAAGTTTTTATAAAAGCAATTTTCAAGCTGCTCTGTATTCCCAGCCTCAATGCCGTCAGGGATATCTTCGTATTTTTTCTTTAATAACTCTCTCTGTTCAAAAGTCATCTTTTCCGGAATGATTGGAAGCACAGGCAGTGACATTTCTCTGGCTTTAGGATATTCCACCAATTGAACATAATTTCCCTCTTCTATCAGATTTTCTGTAACACAAAGTACAAAAAGATGACTATTGCGCATAGCCTCCGCAATGGCATGGTTGAAACTCTCTCCCGGCACCAGATATTCATCAAACCAAATGGATATATCCCAGCAAAACGGAATATCATGAATTAATTTCATGAGTTTATTTGCTAATACGCGATCTTTTTTTCGATAACTCAAAAATATACGGGCATAAAAAGCTTCTTTTATTTTCTGCATAAGTTCATCACTAACTAAAGTAGCAGAAAGAAATTTGATGATCTTTTCTTCAAAAGTCAACGTGGTTGTATCACATGCATTTCTATCAATAAAATGGATGTCACCGCATTTTTTAGCAAACTGTTCCTCAAGTCCAGATGTCAGCAATAAAGGCAGAACAGGTATATGGTGTTCCAATGCAAATGGAAGATCAAAGTCACGTGCGCGGTTTTTTCCCGTCAGAAATTTTTCCGTCACTGGAATAACCAGCAACTGCATTTCACTAATTCTGATGGTGTACTCTTTTTCATCATCCGGTTTTTCTTGACAGTACCATATTGTACAATCATATTTTTTTAAAATGATCTGGGAAATCTGTTCAAAATATAAATGAAAGTCACTTGGATGACACGTAAAAAAAACATTCTGCCGCCCATAAGGATCTCCTTTTCCTCTGATCATATATTCAAATTCTTTCATCAAAACACCCCTTATACCTATCCCGTTTACCTGTATCACACTCTATGTCTATTTTACAATGTTTTATTTTTGATAGAGTATGAATAAGTTCCATTTATTTGTATCTGGAATACGTCCGCTCAAATTCTCCACGTTCCACAAAATTAAAATCTGCATCCATGACATTTCCAGCTGCATCATAGCTTATACTGTAAAAAATAATGACTGCATCTTTTTTCGCACTCTCTACAGTCCCCCAGAGAGGGGCGGTATAATACTGTTCCTTCGAATCCGGTATGATCTGCAATCCTTTCTCCCGGATCAGAAACTCAATTTCTTTGCACATCTCACACTCTGCGTCCCAGGCCCAGAGAGGCTGCGGAATCTGTTCAAAGGTATCACCTTCGACATGTCTGTGATTCTTTTGAAAAAACGCCTGATCATTGGGATACGGATTTCCTGTGCTGTCTATCTTGATCCAGTCACCACGCGATGCAATCTGGCCATGTTCGGCTCCCGCCTGCAGCACTTCCTGCGAAAAAATCTCATATTTATCATTATCTAAAGGAATTATTTTTCTGCTGCAAATCAGCTCCTGAATTACGCTGCTGTCACCTCCAAGCTGATAAGCCTGCACTGTTTTTCCATGATTTTTGATCACTTTATACATTATTTACCTCCTTCTCTGCTTAAACCTGCTCTGATAAAAACGGTCTGATGGTATGATTCCAGGATTCACAGATCGTGTCCGAATCAGCGCTTATTGCACCTGCCATTTTAAGTTCACCACTTTCTGTGACTGCTGCCACACCACCTGACGGATTGCCCGTCAGCGCAAGTACCCGTTCCTGCTTTGACCATTGCGAAACATCTGATCTCCCACGATCAAAATATGCTGCACAGGTGCCGGCAACTTTTATCTGTCCATCCGATGTCAGGCCATATACAAAGGAACTGTCTGCCGTCAGTGTGATCACATCGGCCCATTCTTCTGCCTGCCGTCTCGCATCATCCTGTTTCCCGCAAAACAGAACCCGGCCATCTTTCGTCAGCCCGGCAATACAATTACCAGACAGTGCTATCTCTTTTATCTCTGGCCAGTTATCCGGCTGTCCTGTTAATTCAATGTCAGCATTTCCATTATCACTTATTTTTATTTTACCATCTTTCTCAAGACCTACAATCCTGTTTTTCCCAGCCTGGAGCATTTTTATATTTTTCCAGCCTAAAACATCCTTTTGTGCCAAACCTGCATATATGATCTCACCATTTTTCGTAATTCCGTAAGTACAATTCGGTGCTGCCAGAATCTGTATGATATCACTCCAGTTCTCGGTGTCTTTCTGGCCATAACCATTATCCTCACCAAACACTTTGACAGAACCGTCTGTATAAAGCACGGCATAATTGCGTTCACTGGCTGAAAATGCCTGTACATGCTCTTCTTTTTGAATATCTCCACTGCTGTGTATAATAGTCATCTGCCCTTTCAGATCATCTAAATATACAATGCAGCCTCCCTCTGCCCGGAAGAGTCTCCGGGCAGCCATCTTTTTTCGTTTTTGATTCAGCAGATTCTTCTTTTCTCCTTCCACCTGCTTCATCCACTGATCGTATGTATCTGCATTTGCAAAATATAAAATATCCTTTTTATCCATAAATATCCTCCTCGCGTTAAACAGCAGCACGTTTATCCACGGAAATATGAAGCCTATTTTCGTCTTTATTTTCCATCGTCACATGCTCCAGATTCTCTGCATCCACGTTTTCTTTCAGATAAATGTGATACTGTTGTGGAATATGCTCTCTGGTATAGTAGCTGCGTTTTTCTCCGGTGGCTTCATCCACCTTGTTTACCGGATTTTTTACCCAGTTCATTCGCATACGTTTTTCGAGATTTTCCGCTTCGCGGCCATTTGCAAAGTTCGGGAGCTTAGCTGCTATCATATTTTCAAAAATTGTTCTGACTGCTTCTCTCATATCATCCTCCAGATAAAACTTTTTACTCTCACATTTTCCTGTAAAAATCTGCAAAAGTTCTTCTGCGGTATAATCCGGGAGCAGATAATCATTTTCATATCGGGAGCGAAATCCAGGATTACTGTCAAGAAATACTTCCATCTCATCCGGGTATCCGGCCACTATGACGGCAAACTCTCCGTTTCGGTCACTCATCTGCTCTAAAATGAGATCAATCGCCACCTGTCCGTAATCGTTTCCTGTGTTCTCACTTCTTTTTAACGTATAAGCCTCGTCTATAAAAAGGACACCACCCATTGCACTTTCAATTGCCTTCTTTGTCTTCTTCTCTGTCTGACCAATATATCCTGCTACCAGATCTGCCCTTGTCACCTTTACCACATGTCCCCGCGGCAAAATTCCAGCTTCCTTATAAGCTTTTCCGATAAGTTTTGCTATCGTTGTCTTACCCACGCCCGGATTTCCGCGAAGTACCATATGCAGATTCAGATCATCCAGAAGTTCTTCTCTTCCTTCTTTTGTTGCCATTTGCTGCAATTCCAGTAAGTCTTTCAGTCTTGTCTTAATTTCTTTGCATCCGATTAATTGTGTTATCTCTTCCATTGCTGTCCTTGTATCCTCCTTTTTCAGTGGTGTTCTTGTATAACGTACCATATCTGCCGGAATATCTTCACCAGTCAGCACATTTCCCAATTCCTGTGGGAAATCTTCCCCAAACGCACCAATCAGGCGATCTATCTGTGCATCCAGTGAAGCTGGGAGAAATGTATTTCTGATATAACGTGCATTTCCAAAATCGCGTTCCTTTCCATGCACTCGGATATACCTGGTTAATGCACGCAGTGCATTTTCTCTGTACTCTTCATCTGCAGTGATTCCTTTCTCTTCCAGCATTTGAAGTAAAATCTCTGTCAGTTCTTTTCCTGTATAATTATCAAATCGGATTGTCTCTGTAAAACGATCTTTGTATCCCGGATTATCTTTCATAAATTCTCTCATTTCGTCTTCATATCCTGCAACGATCACACAAAGTCTTTTATAATTATTTTCCATATACGGAAGAAGTGCTGCCAGAATAGCCTGACCACGTCCCGTGTGATCCTGCGCCAGTTGATAGGCTTCATCTATAAATAAAATACCGTCAAGTGCCTTCCTTGCAATTTTTGAAAAATCTCCCTGATTTTCCTTGTTAAATACTTCTGCCATCAAATCTGTTGCCGTATATTCCACAATTTGCCCCCGCTTTAGCATCCCTAAATTTCTCAGAATCTGTCCCATGTAACGGGCTACTGTTGTCTTTCCAGTTCCGGGATTTCCAAGATACACATAATGCCCCGGTTCTTTTAACTTCCCTGTCAGCATTCTTCTGCGGATTATTTCTACCATCCTTTTTACATACTCTAATCCAATCATCGCATTCAGATTCTGTAACACTTTTTCTCTTACTTCCGAAACAGGCTGCAGGTTTTTCTGAAGTTCCTTCGGAATATGCCGTACCTCGAGGATGCCATATGTAACGTTATTCTCACAGATTGTCTCCTTCTGTGGATCCTTACTGTATGCCCGATCCATATGATTTATCAGATTTCCGGCTTCACGGGCATTCCCCCAACTTTCCGGATCCGCCGTATCCACCCAGTTCTCACAGAAATCCGGAAGCTGTTTTTCCAGTTCCCCGGAAAAACGGAATTTACTTTTTTGTGCATGCAGTTTCAAAATCTCAACCATCTCAGAAGATGTATATGGCTCAATATTCAGCTTCATGGTAAAACGGCTTGCAAGCCCATCATTTGCCTTTATAAATGTGTCCATCTCATCCTGATAACCTGCTGCCACCACAACCACACGGCCCTTATATTCATCCATGAGCTTACATAACGTGTCGATAGCTTCCTGTCCGAAATCATTTCCACTGCTCTCCTCACGTTTCAGGCTATATGCTTCGTCGATAAACAGCACACCTCCCAGTGCTTCTTCTACCTTCTGCCGCACCAGAATAGCAGTTTCCCCAATATGACTGCCGACCAGCTTTGAGCGGTCTGCTTTTACTACATGTCCGCTTTCCAGATACCCCATTTCAAAGAAAAGCTGTCCCAGAAGTTCCGCCACTGTCGTCTTACCCGTTCCTGGCGGGCCGGTAATGACTGCATGCATCATTTCTTTTTTCTCGACAGGATTTTTAAAATCCGGCTGCAGTCTGGATGCGGTCAGATATGGAACTGCTGATAACGGGGATTTTTCTGCGGTTTCATATTCTGACAGTGTTTTTTTCACCGAATCCATCCCGATAAGCCTTGTAAGCTGTTCTTTTGCAGGCTCCGGTTTCTTCTTTCCGAACACTTCATAGCAATTGTCTTTATCCAGCGTTTTTTCCGTTCCAAAACCACGTAGTCTTGTATACAGTTCTTTGATACGAACCGGCTGCTCGCTCAGCTGCAATGCCTGGTGAAGTGCCACCGCCAGCTCCGTCAGTTCACTGAGCGGAAACTTCAGGTTATAATTGATTTTCATATACATCAGCATGTTTTTGAGTTCGAGCGCGTTCGGACAAGGAATATTAATGATGTTGGCATCTTTCTTTTCCGCACTTGCCTGTCGTACTTCGTAAATATTTGCCATATCCGCATCCGTATAAATGAACACAATGATATTTTGATTCTCACTTCCCAGACGCTCGTATCCTGCTGTCAGTGAATGAAGAGGATCTTCCCCAAATTCCTGAAGAAATGAGGTTGGATCGTTGATGACAATTGCAGTTTTGATGGATGCATTGTACATATATGCATCCAACTGACGTTTAACAAAGGTGGAATCTCTCATCCCGAGATGAAGTGGTCCGTCACCGCTCTTCCTCTGCAAATTCTTTGGATTCTCTGATTTCTGTATCGCAGATTTTTCTGATACACGGCAGGCATTACGACCACGTCTTAATCCGCCACAAGTGCGGGATACTGTCTGATTGGTATCTTCCTCGCTGCTGCTTTGAGCATCTTCCTTCGAATCCTTCCGCAGCAATGCATATGACATATCATCATAACAGTACAATTTATTATCCGGATCAAAAAATACAATCCGTTCATATCCACTGTTTTTTAATTCCTGCCATGTAAGCTGTTCAATGTTCAATTTGGAAATGCTGTCCGGATAAAACTCGTCTGCTGTCTTTCCGGTAATAAAATACAGTCTTTTCCAGGATTGTTCTGCCGTAAAATAATTTTTTGCCATTCTTATACTTCTCCTTCTTTTTATCAACTCATCTGTGTGCGTCTCTTTACATGGGAAACTACTGAATCTGTCTGTGCTGCTCCCACAGGTTTTGCGGCCCGGGCCTTTTCATCGCCATTTTCTACGGCTGTCATATCACTTACCCGGGCAACTTCCTGATGCGTCGCATCCCCATAACGTCCGGCACAAGGGAAGGAACAGCCTTCCAAACCAGCACTTCTGAGTTTTTCCGCCACTTCTTTTGCGATACGGTCTCTGGTCACTGGATTATTGTCAGCATTCCCAACGATCAGCTCTATATGGTTCGTTACCACCCCGGTATCATCCGGGATCGGTGTAATGACAACTGCCACCTGATCCCGGGTAACCGGATTCTGGAAAATGGCATGATACTCTTCACGATCCTCTCTTCCGAAAAACTCACCATCCGCGTCTGACATCTCGTAGTTATCATCCAGGATACTGGCAATTTTGGAAGCCGTTTCGTAGCGGGATACTGACATTGCCACATTGATATGTGCTGCATTCTCGACCAGTACAAGCTGTTCCTGCAGCGAGTGGATCTGTTCTTCTGCCTCTTTAAGCTGTACCCGTGTCATTTTCTCCGCATCTTCCAGTTCAGTTCGTACAGATGTGACCTGTTCCTGCAAAACAGACAGCTGGCCAAAGGTCCAGTAATCAATACCATTTGTATACTGATAGGTGCCCTCTTCTGTCTCTATTTCATAAACTCTGCGTTCTGCATCATCCAGCGCCTCCAGAAATTTTTCCTCTCTCTTTCGAAGACTGTTGTACTGATAATTCCACTCCAGAGCTTCCAGAGACAATTCTTCTTTCATGTCCAGCGCATTATAAAATGCTTCCCGTCCTACTGTGAGCGCCGCCTGATACTGGCCACCTTTTATATCATCATTTGCCTGACGGATCTTACGATCCAGAAGTGCCATTTTATGATCATCCAGCAGCTGACTCTGAAACGTCTCCCGAATCTGAACTGCCATGCGTGCTGCTTCCTGCGCCCAGTAGACTGCCAGTTCTCTGTCTCCCTGCTCCCTTTCCGCAATCTGCTGCGCAAGGGAATTGACATTTTTGTTTACCTCATTCATCTCACGTTCTAGTCTGCTGCTTACCTGCGCCAGTGCACGGGCATTCTCTTCTTTATGATCCTGAAGCTTCTGATCAGTTTCCGTTCTGAGCTGCTCGATACCACGCCGCATTTCTCTTCTGTTTCGACTGATTTCTGACTGAAGTGACTGCTGTTCCTCCTGAAAATCCGCTTCCATGCGCTGGATCTGCTGCGCATGCTGTTGCTGCATTGCCTGGATTTTTGCATTCTGCAGTCGCTCTTTTTCCTTCAGCTGTGCATCCAGCCTCTGCACTTGTGCACTCATCTGGCTCTGTTTTCTGTCTGCAGCCGCCTGCTGCTGACGCATCTGCCGCGCCAGACGTGCATTCTCATCTCGTATCCGTCTGGAAACAACATCCATATCCCGTCTCCATATGTTACCAATTGAGCTTCTGCTGTTTAATTCAGCGGTCAGTCTCTCAATTCGGCTTCTCTGCTCTCTGATCATGCGCTGCTCTGCGGTTTCGTAATAACTCATATGTATCCCCTTTCTAAATCCCTGAATTTCCTGTAACTTCTTTTTGTCTCATTTTTTCAACTAATCCTTTTGGCGGGATTCCAACCATGCTTATGCGTTCTTCCTCATAGAATATTTCTGCCTCTGCCGGCTTAGTTCCAATTTCTTTTGCAAAATTTCGATATCTGTCTGTCAGCGCAATGGCTCTCTGATTGGAAGATCCCCTGAGATTTTTTGAATCGTTCAGCTCCTGCATGTAAGGTCCATCCACCAGCAGATCACACTGCCCCAGCAGTTCTTTGTAATCTGGATTTTCTGATTCCTGAAGCTCCTGTATCGTAAAACCAGTGTAGATCATCACCCCAGGATCCGCTTCTTTTCGGATCTCGCGGATCAGTTCTGCCAGTGCCTTTGCCTGTAAAAAAGGTTCCCCACCGCTGATAGTCAGTCCTTTTCTTTCGCTTTTTAAAATTTGCCTGGCCAGCTGCGTTGTATCTGCCGAAAATCCGCCATTCATACGCTGGCTCTCCGGCGTCATACATCCTGGGCATCTGCGCTGGCAGCCCTGTGTCCAAAGAACAAACCGGATTCCCGGTCCCAGTTTTGTAACACCATCCCTGATGGCATGTAACTGAATCTGCATAAGTTTACTTTTCACCTCCTGCTTTTCTTCTGATCTCAATCTTTTTCTGCAAATCTATAACATCCTGACTGACAGCTTTCAGAAAGCTGTCATACTGAGTGATCAATACCTCTGCCTGCTGATTCATTTCTCTGAGTTTTTTCGTAAAATCTTCCGTATTGACATATCCATTCTCCTGCACTGCAGCCTGGATTCTTTCTAATTCTGTCCGATACGCGGACAGTTCCTTATGAGCATCTGTTGCTTTTTTGACATCACGGAGCACCGTCTGGATATCTGCTTCAAATTCTTCCTCGAGCCTGATCGTATATACATGATCAGAATGCTCATATCTGCGAACCAGCAATACATCTGATCCATCCTGCTTTCCAATGGTAAATGCAAGCAGTTCCAACGGTTCTGTCAGCGGTTCCGGCAAAATATATTCCTTTTCTTCGTGATCGATATGAAACCGGATTCGACTATCTGCCTGAAACAGAACCGGTTCTGTATAAGACAGGTTTTGCAGATCCTGCCCTTTTTCTGACAGAAGAAGCCCTGTCTCTGACAATTTTTCCCTGTCATAGACAATCAGTTGATATGTATGCTGCGCAATCTGTTTTTCAGCTTCCGTATTATGGGGCTTCATCCTTTATCCTCCCGCTTATCTACACCTTGTACTCTGACAACTGCTCTGATCACAACATCATCGTCATTTTCATTCTGAGCCTTTTTCATAATGCCAGGTGTGCTGCATTCTACAATCCGCTTTTCTGTACCATCGATATTTTCTGCAAGGGTGTGAAAATAATCGTCAAATACTTCCCCCTCTTTCGGGGAATAAACATACAAGTCAAGCCCATGTAAAGCCGTTTGATATTGATTTAAAAAAACTGATAATGTACTTTTCAATTTCTGCAACCCGTTCAGCGTTTTTTCTGAGAAATTCTCTCCAAGAAGTTCTTCACCGAGCACCCCATCTACATTTACATTGATGATCCGATAAAGATCCACATAACACCGTGCCAGTCGCTCCACTTCACCAGGATATAATGATGTCTTCCATTTCTGAAGATATGAATAAAAATCTGTTGTTGTCTCCTGGATCGTGGAAATCACACTATTCATTGCAATGTTCCAACTTACCTGAAGAATGTTGGTATCATCACACATTTGATCATGAATCTGCTCCATCCGTTTTGTCTCTTTCAGATAGTCTTCTGACAATCGGGCCATTTCTGCATTCAGTTTTTCTCTGTCCTGCTTTTGCTGGTTCTCCCAATACTCGTGCATCCGTGCTCTCATCTTTTCCTCTTCTTCACGAAGACTCTCTCTTTTCTGCTGCATTTCTGCTTCTGCTGCACTTTTTATTTCTTCCGCTTCGGTTCTGGCCTGTTCTATGATCTGCCAAGCCTCCCTCTCTGCGTTATTTATAATCTTATTCCTTTCTTCCTTTACTGCATCGATAAATGCACTCTCTTTTTCCTCATATTCTTTTGTATTTGTATCCTGTATCGCTACATTTTTTTCGTTTCTAAGCATCTTTTTTCTCCTATTTTCCTGTCAGTACTTCCCAGGTGTCAGCTGTCGTTTTTTTGTAATAATCACCTTCATCTGACCGAAGTTCAGCCTGTAATCCATAATTTTCCAACGCGGTTAATGTTAATCTGTATTTAAGCCCTTTTTTCACCTCAAATGGGATCCACAAAATAGAATCACATTCCTGCATATCAGCTTTTTCCAGCTCCTGATTTTTCTTCCTTGATTTATAAATCCGAAACACAACTCTGGAAGACTGACTGACAAAAGGAACTGGCGCAGCGCTGCACGGTCTCGACTGACCATTTTTTATAAGAAATTTTATTTCACCTTCCAGCTTTTCCTCAGACGGATACCAGATGCCGTAGCAGCAATCTGTCAGCTGCTCAAGCACCGGATTTGCCGTTTGGATAACTGCCTTTTTCTCACCTGGTACTTCCGCTTTCTGTTCCTGTTTTTTCTCCTGTTGTGCAATACCATACGCAAAGAGAGCCGCACCATAAGCCACAGCTTCCGAAGGACGGTGCATTACAACCGGACACTTCTTCTCCAGCAATACTTCTAAATTTTCGCGGATCATCGGAATTTTACTCGCTCCTCCAGCCAGTACAACTGCATCAATAGAAAGCCCATCTGCATTTGCCTGATTCAGCATTTGCCAGACCATTTCCAGTGTCTGATATACTAAGTATTGTCCGAGCTTTTCAAAACGCTCCCGCGTAAGTTCCACCTGATAATATTCCCCTTCCTGGTTCAATATCGTCGCGGTATAAGACTCTGTATCGGACAATGCTATTTTTGCATTTACAGCTTCCTGCCTTATTTCTTCCCGCTGCCTTTCATTGCTTGGTGAAAACTGATATTTTTTCTGGAGCAGAGACAGGATTTCACGAAACAGCAGTTCATCGAAATCTTTTCCGCCTACCTGTTCCAGACCATCCTTCAGGTGGAGTTTATAGGGAGTTCCCTCACTCTGTGCAGTCACTACAGCCGTGTCGAAGGTTCCATGCCCCAGATCATAGACCAGAACGGTAAAGTCTTTCTTTTTGATACGGATCTCCTCCGGAGCAACATGCTGCATATAGTGCAGGTAATCAAGTGCTACCGCCGCCGGTTCCGGTATCCGGCCAAGTACCCGGATCGGTTTCTCATCAATGACAACCTGCTCAATACTTTTCTGCATTGCGTCCAACATCACCACATCATCTGCAATGGACGCCGGAAATGTAAACACCACATCGTAGATCCTTGGAATTCCCTTATTGGCAAGTTCCGCTTCTGCCAACGTAAGCAGATCACGTACAATTGCTGCATAGATGCGATTCACTTCTACCGGTTCCGTGACTTGTGGAACCGCAATGGTTCCCTCCTTGAGCCGTGTTTTTACAGCATGGACCAGCTGCTGCGGAGTTCTGGCAAATTTTCGCTTTGCCTCTCTTCCATTTGAAAATACTTCTATATGCTCTCCCGACGGAGCCTCTACATAGGCCACTGTTGACATTCCGAGATTCGCCAGAGAAGCCGGGAGCAGGGGAATTGGATCTGTATTCGGATTTTGAACCACGGATGCATATCCATATCCATTCCCGATATCCAATCCTAATATATATTTTTCATCATCCATGTAATCCATAACTGCCTCCTTTTATGATTTTCTGAGATTGGTCAGTTCCACATTGTTCTGAATTTTATTCTCCGGATGATCAACCTCTCTCGCTTCAATCGTAAGTACCCCAAGTTTGTCAATGCACAGGCGTGTTTCACTTTTGGTTCCTTTCGGTACTTCCTTCCCGCGATCTAATTGGACCCGCATGATTTCCGTATAATCGTCAGATACATTCTCAGTATTTGGATGCGCTGTTTTTGCTTCATTTACCCGAAACATAGAATAGCGTTGTTTTTCGAGAAGTGTATGGGAGCTCTGAAAATCAGTTTTATACGGTATTGGCGTTCCTGCCGGAATGTAGGTCGAGATATACCCTTTTTCATCATCCTTACTATGAAAAAACCGGATTCCCAGATCATATGCGGTTCTGCGCTGAATCATTGATCCATTCTCTTCTGTCCTGATTTCACTGATCAGTTCCGTTGTGCCATAGCGCGCGGCGCCGTAAGCAATTGCCCGATTCGGTCGAAAATCTCTGATTTTTTCTTTAAACTCCGGAATCTCTGTTTCCAATGTTTTTCGAATCATTGGCATCTGACTCGCTCCGCCGGTCAGAACAATATAGTCAGGTTGCTGATTGGAATGTTCTGCAAGCATTGTCTTTGTAGCTGCAATGGTTTTTTGCAGCAGATCCCTGGATGCGTCTTCGAACTCCTCTCTGGTTACCTGGACAGACAGATACTCATCGTTATAAAGCAGCTCTGCCTCCGCATACGAATCAGTACTTAAGTCTTTCTTGATTCTTTCAGATTCAGCACGTAATTTTTCCTTATGTGACGGTTTTAACGATACCTGAAATTTTTTCGTAAGCAGCTGATACATAATTTCATCAAATTCTGCACCACCGACGTCATCCAGCCCACCAACATCAACAATATCGTAGTAGTAGGTATCCCCCTCACTATTTTTTCTGCCCTGTGGATAAACCGCCACCAGTGCAAGATCAAAGGTTCCCCCACCAAGGTCATACACAAGCACTGCTGCTTCTTTGCTGTCACCTGATTCTGCCAGATAATCCAGAGCTGCTGCGGCCGGTTCTGCAATCGTGCCATATACCTTTACAGGTGTTCCATCGGCCAGAGTTGCTTTCTCGGCCTGCTCGATCAGATACTGTCTCTGTGCAAAGGTATAAGAAGCCGGATAAGCCAGAGAAAGCAGGTTTGTCGATAACTGCCAGCCCGACTGTAATTGTCTGTTGGCCACGCGTACACAATGCTGTATTACTTCTGTAATGGCCTCGTCGTATGAGAACTCTCTCTTATCCAATGTCATCGTCTTACCAAGATGACGCTTCAGATAACGTTTTCTGTTTTGTACCGGTCTGGCCCGGCTCCGCACTGCATTTTCTCCGCATAGAACCCCGGTTTTATCAGAATAAAAAAACACACTCGGTATTCCATCATTCATTCCACCCGGAAGAAGATCATGCACATTTCCTCCAATCTTTGTGTCACTGTCAAACTCTGAAATAAAACACGGAAAAGAGTTACAGTTTCCAAAGTCCAGTCCGATCACAGTCGGTTTTGTATCCATTTTTATTGCCATTTTATACGCTCCTTTCTCATCCTATGGTGTGAATGTTAAAAGTAAATACTGATGACACTTACACCATTCCATTTTATAAATTCTATTTAAAGGCCATTTTCAATGCATATCCGATGCCAAACAAAATGATCAGAATCGGCATAATGCCGTTGATCAATGCTCCGATATGATTCACAAAGGCCTGTCCGATAAACGCCCTGTATCGTATACAACTCGCAACAAACAAAATTCCAATTCCAACGCCCCATCCAATCAGGAAACGGCGAACAGACATCCATATGTCCCACAATTCATAACTCATCATTTTTACCACCTCCAAAATCTGTTTCTGATCCGCCAGCGCAGGCGAAGCAGCAAATATATAATTATCGCAAGTGCCACAAAAGCTACGATTCCACCGGAACATATCTTTGCTGCAAAAACGGCCATGGCAGCCATGATCTTGTTCAGATTCACCATTATGAGCACTGCTCCGATCACTGATAAAATTCCCAGCACTCTTGTCACAATCTGCGCCGGCGAAAGGTTCCGGATTCCAGCCATTCTGTCTGACTGATTTTGAAAAATATTTCTTCTACGTCTCATCTCTCATCTCTCCTCCGTGAATATCAATTGCCTTTTGACTTCCTGCTTTATTCTGCATAAATTCATCTGCACGAACCAGGTAAACAGCATCTCCCTCCATGGTTTTTAATGCCACATAGGTAACCTGTGTCGCCAGGCGAAATGGAAATACATGCAGATCCTGGCTGCGTACCCGCAGGCGCGATTCTGAATGGATCTGCCAGGTGACTGTCCGCTGAAAAGTAAATAAAAGATGGGGCGGTGTCCCTTCTGTCGGCACTGGAAAATAGTATTGATATTTGCCAAATAACCGGTCTGACAGTTCTTCTGTTGCTGCAGGTGTTGACTGGGAAAACATCACAATATTCGCAAATGACATATCTCCTGGATTTTTCAAAGCATTCACTGGGTTCTGTGCCAGAAATATAAGCTCTATTCTTCCTCTGCCTTTCTCCTGCAGCAGATATTGCAACAGTTCATCTCTTTCTGCTTCAAATGTCATTTCATCCAGAAGTACACGAAAGCGCATACCCAGTTCCAGGCAGTTGTATATTTCTTCTTTTAGATAAGCATTTAATATCCGGTTATTTCCAGATATGGCATAAAAAGCAAACAGGCTGATATTTTCCTTGATTCCATTTGGAAGATTACATAATGTATCGTTTCCCGGTGCTGATACGTTTTTAAAAATTTCTTCTAGCTGTGCACAGATTTTTCGCAAAATCTTTCCGGCTTCATGATTGCCTCGTATATTGTCGGCCACTGCACTGGAAAGTCCATATTGCAAGGCAAGTTCTGAGATCACATGATCCTCCTCACGCAGAATCTCCGTCATAGCCGGCAGGGAAAGCGGATATTTCACGGCGATGATATCCAGCAATGCCTCTGTGTAAATGATTACTTTTTCAATTGCCACACCTATGCCAATTTCCTGTGCTGTCAAGCTCACCATTCTCTGAATCTGTTGTTTTGACATGCCAAGAAGCGGATGATAACTTTTCTCAGAAGGACCGGAAATTCTCACATTCGCAATTTCGCCCCGGCTTCTGCATCTTTGTAGTTCCTCAAATAATTCCAGATGCCCGGACAGCAGGATTGTCGGCATGTCTGCTTTCTCTACACAGCTATTGATCAGACTCAGTATCAGATTCTGATCTCCTGCATTTTCTCCCGCAATCAGCAAGTCTCCACGCATATTTTGAAAAAAACTGCGTCTGTCAATTGTGCCTTCAAACACGTTTCTATTTTGATTTAATTCTTCACATGCAAATGTAACCTTTCGTCTGTTGCCCATTTTTCTCTCCTTTCGGTGCATCGTTCCCTTCGGACAACTTTACTATAGGCATTTTTTACAGGTTCAAACAGCACAGCCATAAGACTGCTTTGAAACCACTTTTTTGAAACTGATACCGGATACACGGAAATTTTGAAACTGTATAAAATAAACTATGCATTTGTAAAAAATCCAACAAAAAAAGAGAAGAACAATGCTTATCTCCTTGCATTCTTCTTCTCTTTTTCAAGATTTTATTTTTCGTTACTACTCTTTACACCGAAACGTGATCTTCACCCGGAAGAGATCATCCTCCAGACTCAGTTCAAATTTTCCGCCCATAAGTTCCGTAAGCATTTTGGAAATCGAAAGCCCCAGTCCACTTCCTTCGGTGCTGCGTGATTCATCGCCACGCACAAACCGCTCCGTCAGGCTGTCCGCATCCACGTTCAACAATTTTTCGGATATATTTTTCATTATGAAAGAGGCTTCGTAGCCTTCCTTTGCCACTTCCACATACACGCGGGTATCAGACATGGCATATTTTGCTGTATTGTTATAAAGGTTTCCGATCACACGCCATAATTGACGTCCATCCGCATAGATCATCACAGCTTCCTTGGGGAACTTGCTGATCACATTCAGCCCTTTCTGCTCCAGCTTTTCATTGAACTCACCACCGGTCTGGCGCACCAGTTCCACCAGATCGATATCATCCATCTGAAGGATAATATTACCTGAAGAAATACGGGATACATCCACCAGGTCTTCCATCAGCTGTTTTAAACGTAATGCCTTGGATTCCAACACTTCTATATATGCTTCTGCATTCGGATTATCGATTTTTTCCCGACGCAGCAGTCCGATATAGTTAATAATGGAAGTCAACGGTGTCTTAATATCATGGGAAATATTTGTGATCATATTTGCCTTCATGCGCTCATCCCGTACACTCTCACCAATGGCACTGGCCAGTCCCTCGCCAATATGGTTGATGCCCTCTGCCAGCTGATATTCATCGCCCTGATATTCTTCCAGATTCAGCTTATAATCAAATTTCCCCTGGGTGATCTGGTCGATTCCTTCCAGTATCTTCCGCCGTTGAATGACACGCTGTGAAAAATAGAGCAGCGTAAATATCAGAAAAATGATCAGCAGAATATATGCCCAGATAAATCCACAGTGAAAAGCCAGATAAGCAATTGCTACATTGGATAAAAGTATCGCCCAGATAATCACCGTCATCCGATTTCCAAGATAGCGGTTATTCAATGTGGCTTTCAAATTCACCATCAACCAGTGCAGATAGCTGTTTTCAATAAAGGTATCTGCCTTTACCCGTCGCACCAAACTCAGATACATTCCCATAAATACACAATCACCAAGTACGGTAAAAGTTCCAACCACTACCATGCGCCCCATCACACCGTAATCCTGATTATGTACACGCATGCCAAGAGCAGCTAATGCCACACTGAATACGAATAGTAAAGCGATTGGGATCTCCGTCCGCAGTTTGTCAAAGTTTGCCAGATGAATCTCCTTATCCTCGCTGCGCTTTGCTGCTGCAACAGTCATATAGCACAAACCTATGAGCCAGATCACGATACCGACAGTTGCCAGTACAAGGCTTCGCTGCGCCCAAGGGAATAATTTGTCAAATTCCCGCTTTGCAACCGCAAGGTCATCCTCCTGCGGAAATTTAATATCCACTGCAACGATCAGTGTAAAATCACCTTTTTGCAGTTCATTATACTGCGCCATATTCTGGTAATAATTATTCTCCATGCCGCCGATATTTGTCTCAAAACGGAATGTCTTATTATTGTAACTCAGATAACGGCCATAGTTTACTGCCGCCTCATAAGCATCCTCCTGCTTCTTTATGCCCTTCATATTGGTCACACAGGTACCATTTTTGAAGTCACTGAGCCAGTAATATATGTTCGTATTGTTCTGATCATATTTATTATTATAGACTTTATAATCCGCGATTTTCTCCGGTGAAGCATTCACGGTCTCCGGACGATTCTCATCATATACGCCGTCTGTCTCAAACTGTTCTTTCAGATTCAGATACTCCAACAATTGCACCATCTGTTTGGAAAAGGTCCGCTCAAAATATCCGGATTCCACAAAGGATGAATTCTGCAGATCTCCCATGTTCAGCATATTCTGATTAACACAGGTGCTGAACAGTACAATGCTGACAGCAGCTACAACGGCTGCGATCATCTGCAATCCGATCACAATGGCCTTTGCCAGTGATGAATATCGCTTTCTGTTCTGTTCCATCGACTACCTCGGTTCTATTTTCTCGATTTTGTATCCAACTCCCCAGACCACTTTCAGATACTGCGGATCTTTTGGATTGATCTCAATTTTTTCCCTGATATGACGGATATGCACAGCTACCGTATTATCTGCTCCGATTGCTTCCTCATTCCAGATACTTTCGTAAATCTGATTGATGGAAAAAACTTTCCCCTGATTCTTTACAAGTAAAAGCAGAATATTGTATTCAATCGGTGTCAGACGTACATTCTGTCCATCTACAGTTACTTCTTTCAGATCATCATTGATGGCAAGCCCGCCAGTCTGAAATACTTTGCTCGATTCAGCCATGTTTCCAAGTCTGGTATAACGGCGCATCTGCGAATTGACTCTTGCCACCAGTTCCAACGGATTAAAAGGCTTGGATACATAATCATCTGCGCCTACATTCAGACCAAGTATTTTGTCAGAATCTGCCGTTTTTGCAGACAATACAATAATCGGCAGATTGCTCTCCTCACGGATCTTTAAAATTGCCCGAATACCATCCAGCCGAGGCATCATGACATCAATAATAACAAGCTGTATGTCCTCTTTTTTCAACACATCCAAAGCCTGTACTCCGTCATATGCCTTATAAATATGATACCCTTCCTGCTGCAGGTAAATTTCAATGGAATCAACAATGGAAGTATCATCATCACATACTAATATATTGTTCAATGGATTTCCTCCTATTCTTCTCTGCCGAAAATCAAATCTTTTAAGATTGCACTTGCATCCCGCTTTTCCCGTTTCTGATGTTTTGTCTGATCCCATTCCTGTGCAAACTCGTCCTCCAATACTGCCTGACGAATGGATTCTTCATCCGGGAATTCCGGATTTGGATGCGTCAGCGTTTCTTCTTCCTGCTCCGGATTGTTTCCCTGACTACTCTGCTCTGCCCCCTGGTTTGCTTTCCACTTAAAATAAGCTGCATCTGTGTTAATCTTAATATCTGGTTTTTCTGCCGGAAGTGGTTCTCTGGCAAGTTCCTCCGGCCGTTTTGTACCTGAATTTTCAAAATACTGTTCGTTTACTTTAATGTCCGGCTCTGATGGCGGGATGTACATCATACTTCTGGCATACTGCACACCGGCTTCCTTCTCGGCTTCCAGATCACGGTTTTTGCGTGCCCGCTGGCGGTTGATATCGTCTATGATAGACAGATATTTCTTTGTATCTGACAGATCTGCCAGCTGTCCCTGGAGTTCATTTTCATGAGACTGCAATTTATCTTTCTGCTCCCGCAGATCCTTTTTAAACTGCAAAAACAGATCGTTCATGGAATCATTGGTCTGATCCATCAGATCCCGGATTGCTCCGATCATATCCGCCGTGTAAATAACGGAAGCAGCGTAAACATCTTCTGCATTGGCATTCGCCGCCTCAATGATCTCATTTCCTTTTTTCTGAAATGCCCGCTCCGCATTGTTTCTGCTCTGTCGCGTCTGCTCGTACTGATCCATCATATCGTAAATCCCCTGATTTAAACGATCCAGCAGATTCAAAAATTTCTTGCGGTCAATAATTACTTTATCCGGATGTCCATCTACCATTTCACTTTTGGAAAATGTGACATGAATCTCTTTTAACACCCGCTCTACTTTATCCTGTGGACTCATTCTTTCCTTAATTTCTCCTTCTTCTTTTTCCTTTCCTGAATAACAAATTTTCGGATATAACATACAGAGTTTTTTCCTACCAGATTAAAACATTCTGTTCTTCAGATTCTAATGCCCTTCTATACCTCGATCAGTTCGTACTGATCTGTACCAAGTCCGATTTTTACTGCATGCTCGATGCAGCTTCTCCAGTTGGTATCCGGGTGATTGTAATAAAAATGATCGTGTCCATGAGCACAATCACAATCCCCATGTTCATGTTTGTGCTGCTCCATATTTTCTGCCAGCACACTGTTTGAAAGAACCGGTTGCTGATTACACAGATCGGCACATGCCATATCCAGTGCTACCGGATCAAAAGAAGCCAGCATGCCGACGTTTGGAATGATCGGACGGTCATTTTCTGAATGACAGTCACAGTTTGGTGACACGTCACAGATCAGTGAAATGTGAAAACATGGACGATCTTTGCAAATAGCCAGTGTATACTCTGCCATTTTGCAGTTTAAGATATCATTTGATTCGGAATATTCCGGAGTCACTGCATCTTTCGGACAGACACCGACACATCTTCCACAGCCCACACATTTATCATGGTCGATCTGCGCCTTGCGTTCTTCAATAGTAATTGCATCATGGGCACACACTCTTGTACACATACCACATCCAACGCAGACTCTCTGCCGTACATATGGCTTTCCGGCACTGTGCTGTTCCATCTTACCTGCACGTGAACCGCCGCCCATACCGATATTTTTGATGGCACCGCCAAAACCGGTTGCCTCATGGCCTTTGAAGTGAGTCAGTGAGATCAGAATATCCGCATCCATCAGTGCACGACCGATTTTTGCTTCTTTGACATATTCACCATCCACCGGAACCAGTACCTCATCCGTACCTTTCAGTCCGTCCGCGATAATGACCGGACATCCGGTTGCATATGGCGTAAATCCGTTCATGTAAGCTGTCTCCAGATGATCCACTGCATTTTTACGACTTCCGACATATAATGTGTTGCAGTCTGTCAGGAAGGCTTTTCCGCCCTGCTCTTTTACAATATCTGCAATGACTTTTGCATAATTTGGACGAAGAAATGCCAGATTTCCATACTCGCCAAAATGAATTTTGATTGCTGCATAATGATCCTGAAAATCTATGGTTTCAATGCCTGCGGTCTTTACCAGACGCGCCAGCTTCTGCATCAGATTTTCAGTAAAACTTGTCTTAAAGGATGTAAAATATACTTTTGATTTTTCCATTGCCAAAACTCCTTCTATATTTCGTATAAACTCACAGTCATCTCAATACGATTTTCCTCCTAAAGCAGGAAAATGTTCCTCTGTCTGACTCTGAATCATTTCATATTTCTTATAGTTTACCATAACCATTCTCGCGTTTACAGTTAAAATTTTCTTAAATACCAGTAAGTATGCCGATGGCATTCTTGAACTAAACTCTATCTACATTTCATAGGTATTGACACATTCCCCGCCATCTTGCTATTTCCTCCGTTTTCCTGTAGAATGCTATCGAAAAAACAGAATGAACTTTATACCAAAACTTTGAAAGTGAACGTAATCTATGGAATTAATTCGTACTTATGGAAATATCATAAAAAAATATGCTCCCGACCATCCGCTGGCTGCTTTTCGCATGATCAAAGCCGGTCTGGCTCTGGAGCAATTTCGCAGTAAACATCTGGCAGCAAAAAAGCTGCCCGGCGCTTATCAGTATTTAAATACTTATGCAGTTGGAGAAGTTCTGGAAGCACTGAAACATCCGGAAACTTCCGTCTGGGCAAATATTTTCGCTCCAGTGGAACTGCTGCAGTGTTTTGGTCTGCACAGCCTGTCCATCGAGTGTCTGTCTTCTTTCTTATCCGGTTTTACCATCGAAGACTATTTTCTCGATTATGCTGAAAATGAAGGTCTTGCATCCACATTGTGCTCCTATCATAAAAATTTCATTGGGTCCATTGACAGTGGAATCATTCCGCCGGCAGCATTTGCTGTGACAACTTCAACCATCTGTGACGGAAACATCAACACCTTCCGACATCTGTCAGAAAAGCATCAGGTGCCATCATTTTTCATCGATGTTCCACAGTATGACACCCACGATGCGAAAGAATATGTCACGGAGCAGTTAAAAGAACTGATTGCAATGCTGGAGGACACGTTTCATAAAAAATTTCAGCAAAAAGAACTTGTTTCTATCCTGGAACGTGAAAATAAATCCAAAGCCTGCTATGAGCGCTGCTTAAAGAATCTGCGGACACATCATTATCCGTCCACGCTGACCATGCAGATGTATATGTTATTTGCATCACATATGAATATTGGAACACCAGAAATCCTGCATTTTTATCAACAGATGGAGGCTGAAACTGCTGCCGCACCAAAATTTCACGGCACCAATATTCTCTGGGTTCATCTGCTGCCATATTATCAGGAAACCTTAAAGGAATACTTTAACCTGACCGATGATGATCAGATTCAGGCAATCGAAATGAATCTCGATTACCGCACACCTCTGGATACGGAACATCCTCTGGAAGCACTTGCAGATAAAATGATTTTAAATGTCTATAACGGACCTTATGAACGGAAAGCAAAACTGGTATCAGAACTGGCACAGGAATTAGGATCTGACGGTGTCATCAACTTCTGTCATTGGGGCTGTAAGCAATCCTCAGGCGGTGTCATGTTACTGAAAGAAGAACTGGATAAAAAAGACATTCCACTTCTGATTCTGGATGGGGACGGCATGGATCGCAGAAACAGCCATGACGGGCAGATCCGTACCCGTTTTGAAGCATTTCTGGAAGTATTGAAACAGCGAAAGGAGGATGCATAATGCTGGCTTATTTTTGTAAATATGTTCCGGAAGAACTGTTGCAGGCTTTTGATACAGAACTCGTCTGTATCGAACCACATGTAACGAATTTCACCCAGGCTGATGCCCTGATGCATCCAAACATGTGCTCCTTCTCCAAGGCAGTTCTGGAAGAATTTGAAAAACAGGATTATGAGGGAATGATCTTTACCTCCTGCTGTGACAGTTCCCGTCGCCTCTATGACATTTTGTGCCGGCAGTTTCCGGATAAATTTTTCTTCTGTCTGGATCTGCCACGGAAAATCAATGATTTTGCTGTAACACTTTACACAAAACAATTACAGAAACTCATTGATGCATACGCAGCATTTTCCGGAAAAACTTTTTCTGAGCAGAAGTTGCTGGAAATCTGTAAAAAACGGTTGGCGGAACAGAAACTCAGTGAAAATGGCAAAGAACATACTGCTGAAAAACAACTGGCAAATGATTCTCAGATAAATGGTCTTCGCATCGCCCTTGTCGGTGCACGCCCGGGCAGCGAGATCCGTCAGCTCATTATTGATCATCAGACAGAGATCACACTGGATCTGACCTGCACCGGCATGGAACGAAATTATAATCTGCCTTCTGACCAGACGCTGCATGCCTATGCACATGCCCTGCTGGATCAGCTTCCCTGCATGCGTATGGCTGCTGCATCGAACCGCCAGCGTATTCTGGAAGCTTATGAGGATCGCATTGATGGCATCATTTACCACACAGTTAAATTCTGTGATATTTATGCTTATGAATATACTAAACTGCACGAAACATCTAACTTGCCGATTCTAAAAATTGAAACCGATGCAACTGCACAGTGCGGTGGTCAGATTCTGACCCGGCTGGAAGCATTTTTAGAATCCCTGCGTATACAAAAAGGAGAATCTATGTTATTTAAAAATAAACGACAGCAGTCGGAAAACTGTTCTGATGAAACAAAGGACTCTGTCTCTGATTCCGTGGCTGCCGATGAAAAACAGAAGGTTCAAACGGATATACCTGTCTATGTCATGGGAATTGACAGCGGTTCCACTTCTACAAACGCTGTCATTTTAAATGAGAAACGAGAACTTATTGCCTCCGCTGTTATCCGCACCGGAGCAAAAAGTGGTGAAAGTGCACAGCGTATTTTAGAAGAAATATTGCAAAAAGCAAACCTGCAGCGCTCTGATCTGTCAAAAATCGTGTCCACAGGATACGGACGTGTCAGCATCCCGTTTGCAGATGAAACTATAACTGAAATCAGCTGCCACGGAAAAGGTGCGCATTATCTGAATCCGGAAATCCGCACGATTCTTGACATTGGCGGTCAGGACAGCAAAGCCATTCATCTGAATGAAAAAGGTGATGTGACAGATTTTGTCATGAATGACAAATGCGCAGCCGGAACTGGCCGATTTCTGGAAATGATGGCGCGGACACTGGAAGTAGATATTACAGAACTTGGACCCTTATCTCTGCAATCCACCAAGAATATTGAAATCAGCAGTATGTGCTCTGTATTTGCAGAATCCGAAGTTATTTCACTGATTGCACAAAACAAAGAAACTTCCGATATCGCCCATGGCATCCATATGGCTATTGCAGCTAAAGCCATGTCACTGATACGCCGTGTCGGACTCGAACCAGGTTATATGATGACTGGCGGCGTAGCCAAAAATCCCGGTGTTGTTAAAGTACTGGAAGAACAACTTAAAGCTCCACTTTTCATCTCCGAAGAACCGGAAATTGTCGGAGCACTGGGTGCAGCCTTATATGGCCTCGAAGAGATATTTTAATTTTTTAGCTTCTTTTGTAGTTAATTTGCAGGTTAATAAAAAGAAATCCGTAAATTTTGTTCTGTCAGCTAACAATCGCTTTCCAGAAAAAAATTTACGGATTTCATTCATTTATGCTTTCTGTTTTGTTTTTCATGTGACTGTTTGTAAAAATCAAATGTCCAAAAACTCACATAAAAATTTCGCCACACCATTATTTTCACAACTGTCACAGATTATATCTGCACTCGCCTTGCAGCTTTCAGTCGCATTTTCCATAGCTACACCAAGTCCTGCAAAGGCCAGCATGTCCGCATCATTATCACCATCTCCAAAAGCAACGGTTTCTTCCGGTGCAATTTCAAGCAACTTCAGGACGTAAGCAAGACCGGTTTCCTTTCCGGAATTCTTATGTGATATTTCCAGACGATAAGGTACCGCCGATGTAGTATAGACCTGATCTGCCACAAGTGGAATCTGACTCTCAATTGCTCTATAAAGCACCGGGTCTGCTGCTACAATATCCAGGCTGTCTAAATCATCTTCATGCTCCACCATAAATCTCACAATATCGTCTACCGGTTTTCGAGTGCTTTGCACATACGACACATTTCCCTGCGGCACACCAAACGCACTTGGATTTTTCACGTACTTACTGTCACCATAAGCCACGCCATCTACAAAAGCTTCGTAAGCAATCTGTCCATTCTGATAATACGGTTCAAAAGCCTCTAATATACTATGTAAATCAACTGAATCAATGGCAACTCCGTGAATTCTCGCTCCAGTTTTCTTATTGTAAATCGCAGCTCCATTAGAAGTCACTGCGTATAATATCCCTTCAAGCCGGCAAATATTTTCCGGAAATGTCGCAAATGCACGACCACTCACCGGTACAATCGCAATTCCATCTGCAATCGCCTGCTCGATGACTGTCCGTGTGACATCTGACATAGTACCATCGGAATTGATCACCGTGTGATCCAGGTCAAAGGCAATACATTTTATATTTTTTCCTGCTAAGTTCATTTTATTTATCCATTCGTTCATTTAGTATTTTTGCCAGTTTATGTATCGAATTTGACAATGTCTCATAACAGATTCCGTAAGTTACCAGCTCTGCTCCATATGGATCCAGAATTTCCAGTTCGTCTCCGGTCAGATCAGTCAGTACTTCTACATTCTGTGCGCCATCCATCTCCAGCACTTTTTCCTTTGAAGTCTGATCAAAAGTCAGGATCAACGTCGTTCCCCCAAAGTCTGTTGATTCCAGCTGACTGGATGTATAATTTTCCAATGTAATACCGTTGCTGATCATAACTGCTTCCGCTTTCTGATTCAACGGTTCCGGAAAGAGCACCACAAAACCTCGTGCCAGTATCTCCACCGGAAAATTTAACGTTTCCCGCTGCAGAATGGCCGCGGCCATGGGCTCCCGGCAAATTGCACGTTTCCCCACAAAGATTATCTTCTCTATTTTTTCCAAATTTTCACCTCATTATTAATTTGAGCAAATACTCGTAGCTAATGTATACTACTCATTTTAATCACTAGCTGTTACACAGCTTTATCAGAAACCTGTCAGACTTCGATCACTTGATGTCCTGCTGCCTTTAGCAAACGGTTCATAATTGCATGCCCGATACGCGGTGTCGCAAAACTCTCGGAAAAGATCACATCCACATCCCGCTCATCAAAATCGCGCAAAATTGCATACAGATGCTGGGCAATGCTATCTTCGTTCTGACGGCTTCCGGTACTTTCAATCACATCTCCAAAATAGCGGGCACGAGTCTCATCGGTGCAGATGATACCAACTTTCTCTCCTTTTTGATGATGCTCCCGGGTCAATTCATTGATGCGCTGTACAACGGCATCCGCCTCACCGGATACGATAGTCAGATTTGCCTTCGGCGCATAGTGTCTGTACTTCATGCCCGGTGCTTTCGGATGTACATTTGGATCTGCACTGGTAAATCCAGGATCGTCCCGTACTTCCCCGATTACTTCTGAAAGCATATCTTTTGTAATATAACCCGGGCGCAGGATCATTGGAACTTCTTCACTCAGATCAATAATAGTCGATTCAATGCCGATTCCCACAGCGCCGCCATCCAGGATCATTGGTATCTTACCTTTCAGATCCTCATACACATGCTCTGCAAGTGTCGGGCTTGGTCTGCCTGAAGTATTTGCACTCGGTGCCGCGATATAACCACAGCTTTCGCGGATCAATGCCAGTGCCGTCGGGTGCGATGGCATACGGACAGCCACCGTATCCAGCCCGCCGGTTGTCTCATAAGGAACTGCATCACTCTTGCGAAAGATCATCGTTAATGGTCCCGGCCAGAATGCATCTGCCAGTGCTTTTGCCTGCGGTGGAATATCCGCAGTGATTTTATCCAACGCCTCAAAATCAGCAATGTGTACGATCAGTGGATTGTCAGACGGACGCCCTTTTGCTGCATAAATTCGTTTCGCCCCTTCCGGCAGTAACGCGTCTGCTCCCAGTCCATAAACTGTCTCTGTCGGAAAGCCAACCAGTCCGCCTTCACGGATAATTTCGGCAGCTTCCCGTATAATACTCATATCCGGATGCATGGCATCCACTTTTTTTACCTGTGTAATAATTGTCTTTTTTTCATCTAAAATATTCGTATTCATGCAAAACAGTATACCACAAAAGATTTTACTTGTCAGCACCTGTCACCTGCGAGTATACTATAGTATATTTATGAAGAAAGAATGAGGGTTTTGAAATGAATATTACAAAAAGTTCTTTTGGAATCACCACTGACGGCGAAGAAGCATTTTTATATCGACTGGAAAATGCATCCGGCGCATATATCACTGTTACAAGCTTTGGTTGCCGCATTGTAAGCATCTGTGTGCCGGACAAAAATGGCGAATTACGGGATGTATGCCTTGGCTATGACACCCTTGCAGAATATGAAAAAGATACCGCAAGTTTCGGTGCCGTTGTCGGCCGCCATGCAAATCGTATTGAAAAAGGTACATTCACACTGAATGATAAAACTTATCATCTGGCCATCAACAACGGTCCAAACCACCTGCACGGCGGTATCCGCGGATTCCATTACTATAATTGGGATTCTGAGCAGGTTGGAAATTCCGTTCGTTTCACACGTATTTCCCCAGATGGAGAAGAAGGTTATCCGGGTACTCTGACCATGAGTGTGACTTACTGTTGGAGTGAAGACAATGAACTTTCTATCACCTATGAGGCTTTCAGCGATCAGGATACCGTATTCAACACGACAAACCATTCCTATTTCAATTTGAACGGTGAAGCTTCCGGTTCTGTGCTGGAGCATATTCTGATGATCAATGCTGAGCAATATACCGAGACTGATCAGAACGATCTGACCACAGGTGTGATCTCTGACGTGGCGGGCACACCGTTTGACTTCCGCACACCAAAGCCAATTGGACAGGATATTTTTGCAGAACATCCACAGCTGAAATATTCCAAAACCTATGACCATAACTTTGTATTAAACGGAAGCGGATTGAAAGAAGCTGCAACGTTATATGCCGAAGATTCAGGCATCCGCCTGACCTGCTTTACCGATCAGCCTGGCATGCAGCTTTATGTACCGGCTCAATCGCCTGCTGCACATGGAAAAAATGGTATTTCTTATCCAGCCTACGGAAGCGCATGCCTGGAGACACAGCATTTTCCAAATGCAACCAGCCATCCAAACTTTCCATCCGTTATTTTAAAAGCCGGTGAAACTTTTAAATCTAAAACCGTATTTCATTTTTCTGCAACATCACCGAAACGATAAGGAGTGATTTTTTATGTCGATGGAACAGTATCGTGCCGCCCAAAAAGCTGGCAAAAAAGAATTACAGACACTGGTTGCACAGAAACTTCCCACTGAGATGCCTGCTTTGGATGCCATTCTGGAGCATACAGACATCAGCGGTGAGATTCCTCTTGGACTGGTAGACATTCCTACGGAACTGATTGTCGGCACAAAAACAATTGGGCGCACATCTTCTTTTGCGCCTAATTTTATGCCTATTCTCGGTGAAAATACTGAATTTGCCGCAAAATGGGCTGCTTTGTGCGACGCACATCTCCGGGAAGGAATCCGTGATCCGATCGTTGCCTACGAATACATGAATCACTATTATGTACAGGAAGGTAACAAACGTGTCAGTGTATTGAAATTTTTTGACGCTATCAGTGTACCAGGTTACGTCACCCGCATCATCCCAGCCAGAGAAGATACCAAAGAAAGCCGTCTGTACTACGAATTTCTGGAATTTTACAATGCTACCAGCATTAATTATCTGTTTTTCAGCAAAGAGGGCTCTTATCTACATCTCGCCTATCATCTCGGACACCGCCGTTATGAGCGCTGGAGCATGGATGACCGGATCATTTTCCGCTCCTGCTACAATCGTTTTGCAGACGCCTTTAAAGAACTCGGTGGCGATCGTCTGCATATGACGGTCGGGGACGCCTTGCTGATTTATCTGGATTTGTTCGACTATGATCAGTTAAAAGACGAAACACCTTCTGAGATCAAGGAAAACCTGAAAAAAATGTGGGCGGAATTTGAGCTAAAAAATGCGCAGGAGACACCTTCGGTAAAATTTGATCCGTCGCCGGTGCAGAAAAAAAATATTCTGACCAAACTTCTAAGCCCTTCCGAGGAGGAACCAATCACCCGCATTGCGTTTATCAACCGCAAGACCCCAGAGACCTCCAGCTGGACTTACGCACACGAACTTGGCAGACTCTATCTGAAAGATGCCTTTCACGGCACCGTACAGACAAAAGCCTATGATGACATCTCCGGAACAGATAATGCCATTGCTACCATTGAGCAGGCTATTGCAGACGGATACGAAATGATTTTTACCACATCGCCGGAATTTTTGAGTGCCAGCCTACGAGCTGCTGTCAATCATCCGGAAGTAAAAATTTTAAACTGTTCACTGAATTCTTCCCACAAATACATCCGCACCTATTACGGCCGCATGTATGAGGCAAAATTCCTGATCGGCGTACTGGCCGGCATTATGACAGACACCAACAAAATTGGTTACATCGCAGATTATCCGATTTATGGTATGACCGCCAATATCAATGCATTTGCCCTTGGTGTCAAAATGGTAAATCCAAAGGCAAAAATCTATCTGGAATGGTCCACCTTAAAAGAAAATGAACATGTCGACCTTACCGCAAAACTTTATTCCATGGGAGCTACTTATATTTCCCATCAGGATATGATCATCCCCCAGAAGATCACCCGCCAGTTCGGTCTGTTCCGTGTCAATGGTGAGACACCTGTGAACCTTGCATTTCCTGCATGGAACTGGGGTAAATATTACGAAAGAATTATTCGAAATGTCCAGAACGGCATCTGGAATACAGAAGAAAAATCAGATGCAAATAAAGCATTGCATTACTGGTGGGGTATGTCCTCCAATGTAATTGACGTTGTCTGGTCTTCAGCAATTCCAGATGAAACAAGACACCTGTTGGATACTTTAAGTAATGCTATACGCAATTATGAATTTAATCCTTTTGATGGCATTTTACATTCCCAGCAGGGACTTGTGTCCAAAGACGCCACCCACAGCCTTAGTCCACACGAAATTATTTCTATTGACTGGCTGACAGATAACATTATCGGACGTATTCCTACCGCAGATGAACTCCGGGAAGATGCACAGAACGTTGTTCGACAGGAAGGTATCCGCAAGGAGGAACCAACACTATGAGAATCATGGCCATCTCCGATACAGAATCAACTGCATTGTGGGATCATTATAATACTAACAAGATCACAAACACAGATTTGATCCTCTCCTGTGGAGATTTAAATCCACAATACCTGTCTTTTCTCGTCAGCTGTACGAATCTGCCGCTGCTTTATGTTCATGGCAATCATGATGAGAAATATGACCAGACACCGCCGGAAGGCTGCATCTGTATTGATGACAAAATATACGTGCATGAAGGTGTCCGCATCCTGGGTTTAGGCGGATGCATGCCATACAAGCCGGGAAAATACATGTATACGGAAAAAGAAATGAAACGACGCCTGCTACATATCAAACACCAGCTGATCTTTTATCATGGTTTCGATATCCTGCTGACACATGCACCTGCACAGGGACTGGGAGATGGGGAAGATCACGCTCACCAGGGATATGAAACGTTTGTAAAGCTTCTGGATAAATATCAGCCAAAGTATATGGTACACGGACATATGCATCTGCAGTACAGCGCATCCCTCAAGCGTACCATACAGTACAACAATACGCAGATTATCAATGCATATGAAAAACATACCTGGGATTATTAGGTCTTGTTTATGATATTGGCTAAATTTTAATATTATATAAGACGAAATCAAAGAATCCTTCTGCAACCGCTAGTCGTTCGTTACCCTCGTTTTGCTTCGGTTTTATCGCGCTCACTTCCAACTCCTATAAAAGCTGGTCGTTTCCCGTTCGCGCAAAACTCGCAAAACTCAGTCACTTACTAAATCGCTTGTTGCAAAAGGATTCTTTGATTTCGTCATTTCATTTATGAAACCAGAAACTCAATTAGTAAAGCGGACATTCGTAATTCGCTTTCGCTACTTGCTCATGAACGTACTCGAAGCGGGGGAATGCTTATTCTGCGTTCAAATATTCACAAATTCCTTTTTGTAACGCCTCTACCAGTTTTTCCTGATATGCTGCACTTATCAGTCGACTTTCTTCTTCCGGATTTGATAAAAATCCGCATTCCACGATTACCGTTGGAGCGGATGTGTTTTTCAAAATGTAATAACTGGTATTGGCTTTCGCCACTCGATTATTTTCTTGATCTGCAATCTCAATCAAGTTCTTTTGCAATATTTCTGCAAGTTTCTTTCCCTCTTCTGATTCGGAATAATAAAATACCTGTGCTCCTTTTGCAGAACTGTCAATATAACTGTTCTGGTGGATACTGACCACCATATCCGGCTGTTCGGAATCCATTTTTTTTACACGATTTTTCATATCTGACATTTTTTCATTTGATGCATTTGCATCTGCCAGATTTCGATCATCAGTTCTCGTCATAACAACTCGAATATTTTGTTTCTCCAGACTCTTTTTCAGTTTCAGGGCGATGGCCAGATTAACTTCTTTTTCTTTTGTTCCGGCGACACCGATCTTGCCAGGATCGTTCCCACCATGTCCGCTGTCGACGCAGATACAATACTCTGCTTTCTGCACGCTGCGGTTCATGACATTGTATTGCGTTGCTCGCGGCATTCGTATAGCAGCAATTATAAGACAAAATACCATCATAAAAATACTAATTCTTTTTTTCACATAAAAATCCCCGAACACATGTAATCTCACTTACAATGTATTCGAAAAACACTTACATATTAACCACAATTCATATTTTTCTCAGTAAACTAACGTTTAAGAACTGATAACATTATGCAAAAATGTAAAAATTTAAAAACTCTTTGTGCATTTTCAAAATTGAAGCAGTCTGCTGTTCCCGATAAAATATCAGTATAATGGTAACGAAAGTGGATTACAAATATCCTCTTTTATAAAGTAATCAAGGAAAGGAGTATTAATTATGCCAGAAAAATTATGCACCAACTGTGTTTCGAAAGAGGAAAAGATTCAAAAGATAATCTCCATTGAATGGGCAATGTTTGACTGGGTAAATAAAGGGAAAGGACGCGCTTCTTGCCAGGATGATCCAGAGACATTTTTATTAATGCGTCAGTCTCAATTTGATGCCTGGAGTGAAGTGTTAATTGATTCTTATCTGAGTGATTTGCTGATTGCCGATGCTAAAGGCATCAATTTAATTGAATTGAAATATCTGTATATGATGTGTGGAATTCGACTGGATGAATTTATGGAGCAATCAAACTATCCAGAGAAAGAAATAAGGATATTGACAAATAACATTATGAAAATTATGAATTCATGGTCAGAAGAGGTAATGCGGGAATTTCCAACATTACAGCTCTATAGTCGCCCTTTAAACAGCATGGCAGATTATAAAGGAACAATTTCCATTGAGACATATCAGAAATGTGAATTACTGACATATTCTCTGGATACGTTGCGACTGTTTTATGATTATATCTTGCAGCTTTTAGACGAAAAGAAAAATCTTCCATTTCTGATTCTGCGTAATACCGCAATTATGCAACAAGCAAATCAGGATTAGGGTGTTTTGACACCCTAATCCTATATGTTTAGATTTCAATTTTCTCACTGGATCCAGCTTCTACCGGAAGTTGATATTCCTCCCGGAGCATATCACGGATTCGTAGCAGATTAGCTTCCCATACTGAACGTTCCTGCATTTTATAATCATCTCCCATCGGATAAGGGATTCCCAGAGAGTTATATTTTTCAATCCCCATTTTGCGGTATGGCAACAACTGAACCTGAACAAGACTGTCACCCGTATTTTCTTTCAAAAAAGCTGCTGTTGCACGCATATTTTCATCGCTGTCATTGATCTGTGGTATAACCGGAACACGAACAACCATCTTTTTACCTGCTTTTGCAGTCTGTTTAATGTTTTCCAGAATTAATTCGTTTCCTTTCCCGGACCATTTTTTGTGTATTTCAGTATCCATATTTTTGATATCAGTAAAAAACAAATCTGTGTATGGATAAAATTTTGCCAAAATATCAGAAGGACAGTGCATACTTGTCTCCACGCAGGTATTGACTCCTTTTTCCCGGCAGGCTTTCAAAACTTCAATTGCAAATTCCCACTGTACGGCTACTTCCCCACCATTCAAGGTGACGCCACCGCCAGATTTTTCATAATAAATTTCATCCTCCATAATGGCATCCATGACCTGATCGACGGTCATGACATCGCCCCAGGATTTGATAGCATGTGTAAAACATGCTTCGGTACATTTCATACAGGAAAGGCATTGCAGATTGCTTCCGATAACGATGCCGTCTTCTGTAAATTCCAGAGGTGCTCCGCCCTTTGGACATGCTTTCAGGCAGAATCCGCATTTATCTTTGCCGATACATTTGGAGGGGTAAAATCCGAGCTGACGTTTTGGATTGATGCTTTCCGGATTACTGCACCATCTGCAGCGCATCGGACATCCTTTTAAGAAAATCTCTGTGCGGATTCCCGGACCATCATGTACCGTAAATCGCTGTATATTAAATACAATTCCTGTTTTTCCTCCCATAATAGTCCCCCTTTTTCTGTACTTGTAGTTTTGTTGAAAATGCCCCAAAGCCTATAAGGTTTTGAGGCATTTCCATTAGAAAGAATCGTTTAGTGCGCTATGGTTTTAGAAAGATAATTCCGTTCTTCCAATCAGATCAGACTGAAGTTCCGGACTTAATTCTGTAAAGAATGCGGAGTAACCAGCCACACGAACCATCAGGTCTTTATATTTCTTCGGATTATTCTGTGCTTTCTGAAGAATCTGTTTGTTTGTAACGTTGAACTGTGACTGCATTCCGCCTTTATGGAAGTATCCCTGCATTAAATTCATAAAGTTGGAAAGTCCTGTATCTCCGCTTAAGGTATCCGGTGTAAATTTCCAGTTCAGGATGACACCATTTGCAATACGAGCCTGATCCAATTTTGCAAGTGAATTTGCAACAGCCAACGGTCCTCGTACATCATGAGATTCTCCACCTGGATGATCTGGTCCAAGACAGTCGGATACTGGTTCACCTGCTACTCGACCGTCCGGAGTTGCCATACAACCCATTCCACAAGGAACATTGATGGATACGGAATAAACGCCTGGTCTGAATTCGCCACCACGGGCATTTGGTCTGTGCTCTAAGAAAGAACAATATGTATTCATAACGTACTGAGCAAGCTCATCCGCATAGTCATCATCATTTCCATAATGATGTACCGCATCGGAATTGATATAAGCACGAAGTGCTTCATGGCCTTCCCAATTATCAGCCAATGCCTGCGCAAGTTCTGCACCTGTGATCTTTTTCTCATCAAAGATAAGCTGTTTGATCGTTGCAAGAGAATCTGCCACTGTACCAAGACCTACGCACTGCGGTCCTGTCCAATTATAACGTGCACCGCCACAGCTGATATCCTGACCGCTTTCTATACAATCATGTACTAACAAGGACAGATACGGTAACGGTTTATTTTTCTGATGTACATAATCCATGGTTGTGATGCAGGCTACCATATGGTTGATCCAGTATTTTAACTGAACTTCAAAGGCTTTCTTTACGTCATCAAATGTTTCAAATGTTTCCAGTGTACCGCAGTCCGGTCCCATCTGCTCTCCGGTCTGTGGATCGCGTCCACCGTTTAATGCGAAGCTGAAGCATTTTGCGGTATTAAAGTAATCTGCATCATGCCATCCATAAGAATAACCTGGTACTTCTGGTTCTACACAGCCGATGCCGACCCAGTCTCTTGCTTCTTCAATCGGCACTCCGTAGTTTAACATGGACTCGATAACTTTATCATCATTGTATATCTTCGGCTCACCAGTACCGATACGAATTACGTTAAATACCTTGATCCAGAACTCTTTCGGATTCTTATCAGAAAGTCTGACTCCCATCCAAGGGTTGGTAATACGTGTATGTGCGTGTGCATCCAGTACCATATAGGAAATATCATTTACAATATCTTCGCCGTCCGGTCCTACACCACCGACATTTAAAGCAGTTCCGCCCCAGCCGATACCGGAAGCAATCTGTGTCTCACCAAAACCTCTGATTTTTCTTAAATGATCCATCTTGATGAAGGAGCACTCGATCAGTTCCTGACAAAGCTCTCGCGGGATACTTCCCTCTGCGTAATACGGAGCCATGATGCGGTCAAGACGTCCGTAAGTTACGGAATGTCCGTTGGACTCGATGAGGATTAAGTTGGTTGCACCATACCATAACTGCATTGCTTCCCAGAAATCTCTTGCCGGATTTTCGGAAACCCATTCACAGTTGGAGGCGATTTTTTCCAGTTCTGCCTTTCTGGTCGGATCTGTGCATGTTGCTGCCTGCTCTTTTGCCAGTGCACCATATCTCTTGAAGTATGTCATTGCTGCTTCCAGAGAGATTAACTGAGCTTCCCAGAAGATTCTGCGTTTGATATTCAGAGGATCTGCACCTGCTTCGATGGTTGCAAGTTTTTCCTCTACTTTTTTCTTTAATCCACCATAACCTACGGATAATAAGGTATAGTAATCTACGCTGATATGTCCGATTCCGTTGTAGGAATACAAATCGTTTGCATACATGCCGTTACCCATCAGGGAACTTCCTTTGGCATCTTCTGGATCTAATGCGTGGCGGATCAGATCTTCGTTGGACACACCGTCCCATTTCGGATAAATCTCGCGGATGACTTCACGAACTTCTTCAGTTACCACATATGCGTCATTTGCTCTCTGTGAAAAATCCGGAATAGAGGTATCGTCCATTTCCTGTCTCAGCCAGCGGATGGAAAAGTCCGGATATAACGGAGCGTGCCATGCAGGAGCTGCAATCTCTCCAACGATCAGTTCATCTTCTTCGATTCGGATATCTACTTTGGATACGATATCACGAAATGCTTTGGCAACTTTGATGATCTGTGGATCAGCTTTGTATTTTTCATATGCTTCTGTTAAAATAACGGCTCTCTGTGTATCAACCATACTGGTTGCATTTTTTGTCTTCTCCAGCATTTTATTTACACGCGGAAACGGTGAAATATCTTCATCCAATCCGGATACACCAACGCCCCATACTTTATCATAAGGTTCAATTGCTTCTGGTCTGTTTGCCTTGGTAATGCCTTCTGCGATCATAATTATCTTCTCCTTTTTTCTGTTTTTTCGTACACATGTTGCGTAAGTTAGTTTTTTTTCATTAAATTTTAAATATGGATCATTTACTGGTCTTACGTTTTATAGTTATTTATCCTTTGCTTTCAAATTAATGAATGCAAATACAACTGCAAATACTAATACAATGATCATAGCTGCAATCATTCCCCACTGATTAGCTGTAAATCTTGGATTAGATGCATTTAATGCTGTACCGATTGGTGTAACGATATATGGGCAAACGGACATTCCAGCATTCTGTAAACATGTTGCGATGGAAACTGCCATTGCAGAAGATGTAACTGCTACAGAGTTTCCGGCACCTGTCATAATACAAGGCATGCAGATTGAAAATGCGAGACCACAGATAAATGCACCAATGTAGGAAACTACAAGGCTTGGAGCAAGTGTCATGATCAGGTAGGAAATTGCCAGTAATACACAACCTACGGTAAGTGTCAGTTTTTTGCACGCTTTTGCGATCTTACCAAAAATGAATCCCATAATCAGTCCGCCTAATGCGAATAATGCCAGAGAGTAACCTGCTGCTGCGGAACTTCCAAGGTTTGCTTCTGTAATAATGGAAGATGCGAAGTTGGAGTAAGACTGTCCTGCGATCATGAAGATGAAGAAGGAGATACACCATACCCACATCATACCGGTTGGCTGGAATTTAATTTTTTCACCAGTATTGGTAACTTTTTCCGGTTTCTTATATGGCAGGCAAACGATTGCTGCTACTAAAGAAACGATAGCCATTAAATGAACTAAAAATGCGATGTTCCAGTGAATAGTTCCGAGGTTTCCGGCTACGATTGAGAAAATGATTGCACCGAGCATCTGAAATGCTGTTTGATTTCCCATAATTTTGCTGCGCTCATCAGGATCTTCGAAGTTTTCTACTACCAATGCGGAACAAAGTGACTGAACAAGACCAATACCGATACCAAAGATAACACGCATGCCAAGGATGGCGGTAAGACTATCCATGAAATACGGAATTACTCCACCAATGAGCCAGAGTAAAACACCAACAATCATCAATACCTTGGAAGGTATGAATCTCATCAGGATACCGGAGAGGATTGTCATCGGTATAACAATCAGACATGGTACTGAAATCATATATGTAATAACCAATGTCTGATTTGCCTCCGGAAATGCTGCAATAATGTTTGCCAGATTACTTGATACGGCAATAACACCCATCATTAATATTGCGCATAAGTAAATACCCACTTTTACTTTACCTTTGTTAACTGTTTTTTCCATAATTTCTTCTCCTTTCTGAAAAACCCTTGACCAGTTAAAATCCAAAAGTCTTTTTACGCTTGCAAGGTTATTATATTTTCTTTCCCACTTTTTGTATTCGTTGCTTTTGTTCAATCTGATTTTAGATTTTGACATCTTTGCACATTCCATTACAAAGTCTCCCATCAACAACAAGTCACACTGACATTTATCCGCACCGATTTTTGAATTTGTGATTTGTGATTTGGGCAATTTACGGAAGATATCAATTGTTCTTTGTTCTTTTTTTACGAAAAAAATACTTTTCTGCATTTTCATATACAGTTCTTTGTTCAATTCGCACAATTCAATTATTAAATTATATGCTATAATGAAAACACTTAGAGTATAACAATTAGGCAGTAGATATATTTTAAAAGGAGGACGAATTATGAAACTAAGTATGGCTCTGATTGCGAGTGAACTGTCAGGCATTATCAACTTTTCACATCTTCAGGAACAAAACAGTACAAAAGTAACAGGGCTGAAGATTCTAAGCAAATCCGATAAGGAATTGAATCCAGATTTCGTATATTTGTGCCAGACTATGACATTACGTCATCTTGCTGAGCAGGGAGTTGCATTTAATGACCGATGCTTTATCATTCATGGCAACGAATATGAGGATATTGAAAAATTATTGAAAAACAGCGAATATATTTTCATTACAGAACAAACATCATTATTTAGTTTCATCAATCGTCTTGAATCGATTTTTCTTTCTTATCAAGAATGGGAGCGACAGATGATTTCTCTATCTGCATCCAATGCATCTTTGCAGAAAATTATTGATCTGGCTTATGAAAAAATCAAAATTCCAATGTGTATGCTTGATATCAATCACAGAGTCCTTGCTATCAACAAGCAGATAAAGACCGATGATATCTTATATAATTCCATGCTCAGCGGATACGGTTATCCCTGTGTGGATATTATCAGTACAAGTAATCCGACACTTCCGGAATTAGACAAGTGTCTGGTAAAAGAAGTAATCAATACAGTCAGCCATCACAGACTGCGGGTGGCGACAATCCGAGCCAAGGGAAGATCGATTGGATATATCGGACTACACAAACAAGATGCTCATCCCTTTGCAGAATATACACTGGAATTATATGATATGCTGATTGATATTCTGGAACAACTGGCGGCAAACAAGCCATTAAAGGAAATGACAATGCGCAGCAATCTGTTCGAACAGTTTATGATTGATATCATTCAAAATGGACGGATGGAAGAAGAAATTTTATATCGTTCCTTAGATTATTTTAAGTATAAACAATGCGACATTTATAAACTGTATGTGTGTACCTTTACAACACAGGTGTTACGTCCAGAGGCAGAATATCCGGAATTTATGAATACGGTGGAGAAATCTCTTCCGAACATGAAGTGTTTTCACTTGAACAGTTATATTGGAATTCTTTCCAGAAAAGAGACAGAAAGTGACTGGGCATATCTGAAAAATACATTGAAAAAATATGGATTAAAATGTGTGATCAGCAATCATTTTGACGATATTACTGATATTGGAAAAGTATGGCGACAGATGATGTATGTAATGGAAAACTGGAAAGATGAACGCCGGGAAGTTTCTTATGACGAATACCTTATGCCGCATTGTATCTCCGTACTAAAAGACCAATTTCCATTTGAAACGTTATATCATCCGGCATTTCATGTGTTATATCAATATGATCAGGAAAACAAGACCGAATATCTGATGACTCTTGCAAGCTATCTACAAAATAAATGCAGTGTGTCCTCTACTGCGGCTGCTTTGTATATTCACAGAAATTCGCTTCAGTACAGAATCAAAAAGATTGAGGAAATTCTGAATTTTAAAATTTCTACATCAGAAGAACGGGAAAAAATGCTGTTTTCCTCGTTCTTTGTAACAATGACGCAAGATGCTGAGGCTTGTTTATGATTCTGTGAAAAAGGAGAAAGATCATGTATATAAAAATGGAATATATTCAAAAGGAACTCGCGAATAAGATTGAGCAGAACCATATTATTAATGAATCATTTCTGCTGTCCTTTAAGTTATATGAAAGTTCTATTCAGGACTTTGAAGAAAATATTCTTTACCTGTGTATGCCGGCAGACCTTTCAGATAAAGTTAAAAAGTCTATCCAGGGACAAACCTTGAACTTCATAATTTTTTGTAAGGAAGAATGTGAGCTGACTTATCTGGAAAACTCTAATTATTTATTTTTACGTGCTGATCTGTCTGATATATTTTCCTATGTCAATCAGCTTGGGGATATTTTTCACCGATACAATAACTGGGAGCAGAAACTGCTCGCTCTGCTTACTTCCGATGGCAGTTATCAAGAAGCTATTGATATCGGAAATGAAATGATTACACTGCCGATGGCGATGATGGACATCAATCATCAGATTCTGGCTGTGACAAAGGACTGTGAACAGCAGGACACGCTTCTGTTTAGTCTGAGCCACGGATACGGTTATCATTTCCTGAATATTATTAATCGAAGTAATCCGACATTGGAAGAAGTTGGAGAAAAGGGTATGTGTGAAGTAATTAGCAGTATCAGTGGAAATCGACTCCGGGTATATAAAATCCGAAAAGATGCATATACTTCCTTTTTTATCGGATTTCATAAAGCAGATAAGAAAGAATATCACCCGGCTGATATCTGTCTGTTTGATTTTTTTGTAGCGTATCTGGAACAGCTTGTGTCTGTATATGAAAAAAACCAGTCAAATAAAGACAGTGATTTTGCTTTATTTATGGAAGAACTAATTCTGAATCCAGAGCATTCAGCAGACTTTTTAAAGATACATATGGATAAGTTTCATCTGGATCCAAATCAGACCTGGCAGATTCTATGTATCAAATTCACTAATTTTCTACAATTTCGAACAACTTATCATTATGAAATCATGAACCAGATTCGCCATATTATTAATGGATGCCATTGTGCATTGATTAATTCCAATATTGCAGTTCTGGTGGACGGTTCGACAGATTTATCTGCCTGCTTGAGCATGCTGCAATACTTGCTGATCACCAATGATGCAGTATGTGCATGCAGCTCGACATATATGAATCTGGATCAGACGCGTCAAGTATGGAACCAGTTGCAATTTATTCTGGATAAAGGGCAGCCCAAAAACGGTTCGAACATATTGTTTTACAAAGACTACTATAAGGAACATTGTTTGTTTATTTTGCATGAAGAGTTCCCGGAACAGACGTTATATCATTCCGCACTGTATAAAATTCAAGAGTTTGATATCCAGAACCATACAGACTATCTGCCAACACTGATCTGCTATCTGCAGAATAACTGCAGTATGAATGCAACAGCTGACATACTGGAAATCCACCGCAATTCCCTGCTGTACCGCATCAGAAAGATTGAGGAACTGCTGGGATTTGAAATCGCCGATTCGGAAGAACGAATTCCAATGCTTTTTTCTTCGTTCCTGATCCAGAATCAGCAGAAGTCATAAAAAAGGATGTTTCATGTTTAACCAGCTCAAGGACGTCCTCCACTTTAATTACGAATATCCGTCCGACTAAGCTAAACACTATTTCAAAAACGCACAAACCGAAAATACGGTTTGTGCGTTTTTTCAGATGAATTTGGGCTTCTCAAATGTTATGTTTTAGAAAACAAAATCCAATACAGGAGGGAAAGAGTAAGATGAAAAAATTAAATCGTTGGGTGTATGCAGTCATCGGCGTGATCGTACTGCTGCTGGCCGGACTTGTCTATGCATGGTCCGTAATCTCAAAATCAATCGCTGCTTCCAGACCAGATTGGAGTGCCGCACAGTTATCCATGACATTTACGTTGGTTATGGCGTTTTTCTGTGTCGGCTGTCTGATTGCCGGAATACTGGCGAAAAAAACAAGTCCGAAAATCTATGTTATGATAGCAGCCGTTTTATTCCTGGCAGGTTTTTTGGTTGCTTCTACCACAGGAACTTCCGTCATAATGCTTTATCTTGGATTTGGTATATTATGCGGACTGGGCGCCGGATTTGCTTATAATGCGGTCATGAGTACAATGTCTGCCTGGTTCCCAGATAAACAGGGATTGATATCCGGTATTTTGTTGATGGGATTTGGTCTGAGTGCATTTATCGTAGGAAAAATTTTTGCTGCAGTGACACCATCCACCGGTGGTGACGAATGGAAAGTAACATTTCGTGTACTTGCAATCGTAATTTTTGTTGTAATGATAATCTGCAGTTTCTTTTTTGTAAAACCGGATGCGGATTTTCAACCACCAGCATCAAGAAAAAAGATAAATTCCAGAGAGCCGGCATTGGACATCAATTCTAGTCAGATGATAAAACAGCCATCTTTCTGGCTGTACTATATCTGGGCAATTGTTGTAAGTGCAGCAGGTCTGGTCTTGGTTTCCCAGGCAAGTGGTATCGCTGTAGAGGTTGGCGGTACGAGTGTATCGGATGGAACCATTGCGACCGTTGTTGGTCTAATCTCGATTTTAAACGGAATCGGACGTGTCATCTTTGGTGGATTATTTGATAAAAAAGGTTACAAACCAACGATGATCCTGGACATGATCATTTTTATTATCGCAGGTCTGATTCTCATTCTTGCACTGTCAACCGGACAGTTTACCTTTATTATCATCGGTTTCTGCGTGGGTGGGTTCGCATATGGCGGTGTGACACCGACCAATTCTGCCATCATCAGTGATTTCTTCGGAAGGACCTATTATCCGATGAATTTCTCACTGATCAATACAAACCTGCTGATTGCATCTTTTGCATCCACAATTGCAGGAAAACTGTACGATTCCAGCCAGTCTTATTTTAGCACAGTTATCATGATGATCGGTGCGACAATAATTGGATTTATTGTATTCCTCGGAATCCGCAGACCAAAAACAAAAAATGCTGTAAAAACTGAAAAACAGAACAGATGACTGTTTCTCAGTTTTCATAGACAAATCTTGAATAAAAGAAAAGGAGTTGTTATACTATGTCAATTTTTAATCAGACATGTCCAATCTTGATGGAAGAAGGCGCTGCCAGAAAAATTGGAGAGAAAGCATTGGAGTATCATGCAAAGAAAGCGTTTTGTATCTGTGATAAAGGCATCAGTGCCTGCGGGATTGCTTCGGTGATCGTAAATCATCTCAAAAAAGCGGGACTGGAAGTGTACCTCTATGATGATGTGCTTCCGGACGCACCGGATACGATGATCAATGAGATTGGCAGGATTGCGCGTGATTATGAAGCAAATCTTGTTGTCGGAATCGGCGGAGGAAGCAGTCTGGATGCCGCAAAAGCAGTAACAATCCTGCTGGATAATCCTGGAGAGATCAGAGACTATTATATGTCTGCCGGAACAAAGTTCAAAGAAGAAATCCCTCTCTTCTGTATTCCGACAGCTGCCGGAACCGGAAGTGAGGCGACCAGCATCTGCGTTGTCCATGATATGAGTACCGATGTCAAAGAAACAGTAATCAAAGGTGCGACACTGGCGATCGTTGACCCGGATCTGATGGTTGGACTGCCACCGTATATTACGGCAATTACAGCATTTGATGCCTTGGCACATGCTTTTGAAGCATACACATCCCATGGGCACAATCCACATTCTGATGTGTTGGCGATGTGTGCAATCCGACTGATCACAGAGAATATTGAACTTGCCTGTGAGAATGGTACCAATATGAGTGCACGGACTGCATTGGCACAGGCAAGTACTTTTGCCGGAATGGCATTTAACGATTCGATGGTACATGTAGGTCATGCCATGGCGCATGAACTTGGATTACGGTTCCATATGCCGCATGGACTTGCGTGCGCATTGACACTTCCGACGTTGTTAAGGTATTTTGGAAACGTCATTCCGGATCGGTTATTTGATATCATCGAGGCAATGGGCATTGAAACGCCTGCTGCTGCAACAGCAAATGAGGCTGCCGCCATGGCTGAGGTATATATCAAAATGCTGATGAAGAAGTTAAAGATTGCTTCCCTGAAAGAACAGGGTTATACCCTTGAAGAAGTGGTTGACTGTGCGGCAGATGCTTATAACAAAGCACCATTTATGATGTTTGCACCAAGTGAGACAGGAATTTCGGAATTAGCTGAACTCCTGAAAGATATGTATGAGAGATATGTATAACTGCCAGATACAAAAATAGGTATCACTGAGAGATGTAAGAAAATATCAGTAATTTGTGAGATTCGCCATAATCTCATTCCCCCTCTATTCTATAATCCTATAACGTAAAAAGACCATCTGCAAGTCAGATGGTCTTTTGGCAGCCACATGGCAAAAGATGGGCCCCAGTCGTGATCCCGGGAATAGGTATCATCAAAACCAAGACATTCGGAACCCTGCCCCACCAGTCCAACCGTCATTTTCGGGAGCAGTTCCGGGAACTGAGTTTTCAGTGCGGGATATCCGACTTCCTGAAACATATTGTCTGTAAACAAATTTTCCATAGTGTGTTCCTTTTTATAAAAATATTTATAAAAACAAATCGGCCCTGTGAACTTCAAGTTTCGCAAAGCCAATCTGTTATAAGCATTATTTCATTCAATATTACAAAATCAGACCGAGTTTTTTTGCCTCAAAGGTCAGTTCATCACGGAAATCAGGATGTGCGATCTGAATCAGTGCTTTTGCACGTTCCGGTATCGTACGGCCTTTCATGTATGCTACACCGTATTCTGTGATAATTGTATCTGCAAGGTTTCGACTGATAGTAACAACTGCCCCCGGTGTCAACTGAGGTTTAATCTTTGTCATAGTTCCTTTTTTCGCTGTGGAGGAAATAGCAATAATGCCACGTCCGCCTTTTGAATGCAACGCACCATATGCAAAATCGGTAGCTCCGCCAGTTCCACTGTACATCCTGGAACCGATACTTTCAGAACAGATCTGACCGGTCAGGTCAATCTCCAAAGCAGTATTGATGGATACCATATTATCATTCTGTGCAATGACAAACGGATCATTTGTAATCTGTCCCGGAGCTATCATGTAGGCCGGGTTCGTGTTCATATCTTCGTAAAGCGCATCATCACCAATAACAAAAGCACCGATATGACGACCTTTATAAATGGTTTTTCGTTCGCCGGTGATTACTCCTTTACGGATAAGATTACCAATACCCGGTGTAAATAGCTCAGTATGCAGACCAAGGTCTTTTTTACTTTCCAGAGCCAGTGCTACCATATCTGCTGTGCCGCCAAGGCCGACCTGGATGGTATCGCCATCGTGAATAAATTCTGCAGCTGTCTGACCGATGATTTTATCATTATCTGTCGGAACCGGGGAAGGAACGGTCCACAGATCATCTTCTGCCTCTATGAGAGCATCTATCTGAGAAATATGGATTTTTCCTTCTTCCGGTTTCAAACGTGGCATTTTCGGATTAACCTGAACGATGATTTTTCTTAATGCAGGACTCTTTAATGCTTCTGCTTCGTTGATAAGGCAAGTAGACATATAGAGATTGCCATCTTCGTCCATCGGTGTTGCTGCTGTCAGCAGAATAGTTGCCGGACGTTTTTCGGACCAACGCAGAATCCAATCATGGAGATTGGCTGGCATATACTGATAATTGAAATGTTTCTGACTTTCGCGGTTGCCCGGTCCCATGATCAGACCAGTGGTATTGATGTGACCGTTCATTGCAGGATCTGTCATAAACGGATAAACCCGGTCGGCTCCTTTGATCACCCATACGTTTTCTACGCGGTCTGCAATAGTATGTAATTCTTTTAAAATTGTAACTGCTGCGTTAGAATCTGTTCCGGTAGCAATTACGTCATTGGACTGAATCAGGTTCAGACATTCCTGAACAGAACACTTTTTCGATTCATATAATTCTTTATAAGTCATAATTTTCACCCCTGATAAGTTTTTTGCTCAGACATCTGTGTCTGATACCCCATTCATTGACACAAAATCTTTTTTAAAATGGGTCCGATCAGAACCGGACCCATGAAAAGTGTCATAAGACATTATGCGAAGTTTAATTCGGTTCTTCCGATGATATCGTCCTGTAATCCTTTACTCAACTCAACAAAGTAAGCTGAATATCCTGCTACACGTACGAGCAGATCTTTGTATTCGGATGGATTCTTCTGTGCATCTAACAGAGTCTCTTTGCTTGCTACGGTAAACTGGCTGTGCATACCTTTGCGCTGTACATAAGTATCCAGCAGAGAAATCAGATTATTCAGACCTGTATCACCTTCCAGTGCTGCAGGTGAGAATTTCCAGTTCAATAATGTACCGTTGCCGGCTTTACTGTGATCAATCTTTGTAACCGATTTACAAATTGCTGACGGTCCTTTGATATCATGTGGACAGCAAAGAGTATGCTGAGCACCCATACAATCAGATACCGGCTCATGTGCTTTACGTCCTTCTACAGATGCCCACTGAGCACCACCCAGAGCAACGTTGATGGATACAGAGTAGAATCCGGCCTGGAAATGTCCACCATGTGCTGTCGGGTGTCCATTTACACAATCACAATATGTATCAAATGCAAAACGAGCCAGGTCATCTGCATAATCATCATCATTTCCATAGTGATGAACATAATCAGAGTTTACAAGTGCGTATAATTTTTCATGACCAACCCAGTTATCTCTTGCTGCTTGTAACAGCTCTGCACCGGTTACTTTCTTCTCTTCAAATACCAGCTGTTTGATCGTAGATAAAGCGTCTGCTACAGAACCTACACCAACTCCCTGTGGACCTGTAAAATTGTAAATTGCTCCTCCTTTTGTAATATCCACACCTTTTTCAACCGGTCCTTCCATTACGGTAGAAAGGAATGGCAGAGGTTTCATTTCCTGATGTGCAAGATCAACTTTGGAAAGAAATCCAATCATAGAATCGGTCCAGTACTTCATCTGTTTCTGATATGCTTCTTTTACCTGTTCAAAATCAGTAAATGTCTCTAAAGAACCGTAATCCGGAGCGTACTGCTCACCTGTTTCCATATCGCGTCCACCATTAATTGCAAGCTCAAGAATCTTGTTAATGTTGAAGTATGCTGCGTCATGCCAGCCGTACTCTTTACCTGTTGTATCCGGCTCTACACAACCTACTACCTGATAATTTCTTGCGTCTTCTAAGGAACGTCCGTTGGAAACCATCATTGGAATGGTTACGTCATCGTTAAAGATCTTCGGCTCGCCGAGACCAAGACGGATGAGGTTGGCTGTTTTTACTTTCAGTTCATGCGGTGTTGCGGAATGAAGCCGAACTGCTGTCCAAGGTGTCGGGATACGTGTATGGGCAACTGCATCCAAAACCATAAAGGTCAGGTCATTTGTTCCATCTGTACCATCTTCCAGTACACCTCCAACAGTTAATGCCGGGCCACCGATACCACCATTTGCAAATACTTCTACGGACTGATGTGTACGAACTTTATTTTTCTCCCAGATCTTGATATGGAAGTTTTCAATTAATTCCTGACAGAATTCTCTTGTAGCTGCACCTGTCTCCAAATCATGTTTGTAGAATGGATACATGTACTGATCAAAACGTCCATAGGAAATAGAATGTCCATTAGACTCCAGAAGAACCATCATGTTTACAAACTCTACTGCCTGCAAAGCTTCCCAGAAAGTACGTGGAGCTTCTGTAGCGATCCAGTCACAGTTTTCAGCCATTTTCAGTAATTCTGCTTTTCTTGTCTCATCTGCTTCTTTTGCAGCTTTTTCTTTCAGAGCTGTTGCGTGACGTCTGATTAGATCGGTTGCCGCCTGATTGGAGATCAGTGCTGCCTGATAGAATACATCTTTCTGGATGTCATCCGGATTGGACAGATCCAGAGCAGCTTTCTTCTCTTCGATCTCTTTGCGGATTGCGCCGTAACCCATCTTCAGTACTCTGTCGTAATTTACGCCAAGGTGTCCGGCACCACAGGTCATATAGGAGTCACAGAAGAAGATACCATGTGTCATATGAGAACCTTCAATCTGATCTTTTGTCAGCATCGGAACTACATAATCTTCACACTGTTTACCCTGCCAGAACGGCTGAATCTCTTTTAATTCTTTGTATGTCTCATCAGTATGAGAAAAATAGTCATGTGTATGAACTTCACAATATCCGAGAACGCCTTCTTCAATCTCATTAATGATCCAGTTCAGTCCAAACTCCGGGAAGATCGGTGCGCCTTTTTTTGGACACAGCATGGAACCAACAATCAGCTCATGGTCAAAAATCTGGATCGGAGCTTCTCTCCAGAATGCGGCAATTGCTTCTGCCATCTGAAGAATCATAGGTTTTCCCTGCATTTTTTCCATTACTTTTGTCATAATAACTGCACGATCCGGGAAAATCTCTCCGTTTGTTGTCTTCGGTGTGTTATCAAGAATAAGATTAATTCTCTCAAACGGTGACGGATCCGTTACGAATCCTGATGCTCCAACGCCCCACACTTTGTCATAAGGTTCGATTGCTTCTGCGATAGTACTAACACGTTTCATAATAAAAATCCTCCTTCTTTTTATTAATAATTGGCTTATTAATTTTTACGATTCAACAAATCGGTTCCCATACGGTCTGCCAGGATAACGGCAGATTCGATGGTCTGTGCATCTGCGCGTAATGGCAGATTGGCGGTACAGGGATCTCCGGCTGCAATATTGCCGATGAGCTCCAACTGTTCTGTGGTAATAGCATCGATGCCGAGTTCTTTTAATGTGATTGGCAGTCTGATACGGGAAAAGAATGTCATAATTTCTTCAATGGTCTCCGTTGTCTCTCCTGCAAGGATCAATTGACAAATCAACGAAAATGCGACTTTTTCGCCATGCATTCTGGAATGTGTCTCCGGCAGTTCTGCGATTCCGTTGTTGATCGGATGTGCGGCACAGATGCCGCCGCTTTCGAAACCAATGCCGCTAAGCAGTGTATTTGCTTCTACCACATGTTCCAGAGCAGGTGTTACGCGGTGTTCCTGCGCAGCCAGATAAGCCTGATATCCTTCTTCTTTCAAGGTTTTGTAACATTCGCTTGCAATTGCTTTTGCTGCTAAGGTAATGCGTCCACCACAAAAATTATCAGCGTCTTTTTTGTAACATTCTTTCATTTCGAAGTAAGTTGCCATGGCATCTCCCATTCCGACAGCAAGTAAATGTGCCGGTGCATCTGCGATGATCTGTACATCTACCAATACAATATCTGGATTAGCTTTTAACCACAACAGCTGGTCGAGTCCACCATCTTCTTTATAGACGATAGATAAGGCACTGCAAGGTGCATCTGAAGATGCAGTAGTTGGTACAATGACCAGTCCGAGATCCATAAAGTGTGATACAGCTTTTGCGGTATCAATTACTTTGCCGCCGCCGACACCTGCGATGACGCTGATGTCATGTTCGCGGCAGATCTGGTTTAACCGATTGATTTCAGCCATTGTACATTCCCCATCGAAATCAATGATCAGTGTGGAAAAATCATTTTTGTTTGAAATGAGATCATATGTTTTCTGCAGACGTCTGTGATTTCCCTGAGATGTCAGGAGCAATAATTTTTTCCCTAACCCGCTGACATAATCCGGGATATCCTTCAGGATGTCGGTTCCCTGTATATAACGGGAAGGGGATAGAAAAATTTTCTCTTTCATTCTGATCGCCTCTGCTTTTTTATTTGTTGAGCTGATTCTAACAATCTTTTTGTGGTGGCACATCGTTATGGATGACTAAATCAAAAAGAAAATCTGTGCAATTTTAACGGTTTTGGAATGAGCGGTCTGTTTCCTGTACGGAATCGTCGGATTTGCCCAATCCGGTTGTGCAAAAAGTGAATATTATGATAGTGTCAAAGCCGTTATGCAAGAAATCAACATGGGAATGCTGAAAATGTGGGAAATACAGGATGTAAGTTGTGCAAAAAATGTTCAAGTCGAACGCACGTGAGACTTGGTGCGTGATTCTGGTCAGCGAAAGCTGACATATTCTTCTCAGAATCACTGCACATCCTCGCGGAGCGTTTATCTCAGTCGGAGATTGTACTCCCACTGAGAAAGACTTGTTATTATTCACCACTTGCAGAAGTGGGAGTCTTCTCGACTGAGATAAATAAGGAAAAGCACCAACAGACTCATCTGTTGGTGCTTTTGAAAGGTTGTGAGATTTTGCTCTCAGCTAAATGATATTATTAAAATAGAGAGTGGGCTTTTTATAGATTCCTATAATAGATAGTTTCCACCATCTGCCATACAGAATCTTCTTCTTCTTACGAAGGACTGCGGTCCTGTTACGCCTTCACCAGTTGGTGTGGCAATTGTCGGTGAGTTTGTTCCAGATCCACCGATACCGAATGCAGACATTGTTCCACCGTTCTGTACAAATACAGTTGTATTGATCACTGTACCGAAAGCAGTAACACGGTCGATATTCTTAGACCAGATAGATGCAGAATGTTTGCAGTCGTGCTCTGCATTTACAGCACGCTCCATTGCTTCGTCAAAGTCTTTGCATCTTACAATTGGAATAATTGGCTGCATCTGCTCAACCTGAACATAGAGATCATCATTTTTAGCCTCAAAGAATGCCATTCTCGGATCAGCATCTTCTGGGAGTTCGATTCCAGCTGCTTTTAAGATAACTTTTGCATGTTTTCCTACAAAGTCTTTATTGGTCACATGACCACCATTTTTAGTCTCAACAATACCTACTGCTGTAACTTTATCTGCTTCTTCTCTTGTCATTCTATAATTACCAAGTGCTTCCAATTCATCCATAAATGCATCATAGATTTCATCTACAACAAAAATTTCTTTTTCTGCGATACACAGAAGGTTATTATCAAATGTAGCAGAAGCAAGAACGCCTGCTGCTGCCTTCTTCAGATCGGCTGTCTCATCAATGATGGATGGTGGATTTCCAGGACCTGCTGCAACAACTTTCTTCCCTGCGGACATCAATGTTTTTACCATTCCAGGTCCACCGGTACCAACAAGAAGTTTGACTTCTGGTGCAAACATAATATCATCTAATGTTTCCATCGTAGGATTTGCAGGCATAGTACAGATATTTTCCGGTCCGCCAGCATTTACGATTGCCTGATTTACTCCCTGCACTGCTGCTGTTGCACATTTTATAGAAGCTGGATGTGCATTAAATACAACGGTGTTTCCACCTGCCAACATACAAATGGTATTTGCAATGATTGTTGCAATTGGATTTGTTACCGGAGTTACAGCACCAATTACCCCAAATGGTGCATAATACTCGACGGTCAGACCTTTTTCAGAGGCAATAACACCTGTCGGAACCGCTTCTGTTCCCGGTGAAAGCATAATTGCACCAGTATCTTTACCGATTTTATCTTCAATACGTCCATAGCCTGTCTCTTCATATTCTAATTTTGCAAATTCCTCAATGCGAGGCTGAAGCTCTTTTCTGATCTGAGCGATAAATCTTTCTCTGTCATCCAGACCATAATTTTTCACAAATTCCTTCTGAGCTGCTGCTGCAGCTGCAACAGCTTCTTTCGCTGTGTCAAAAATACCTAAGTTTCCCATAGTGATACCTCCTGTTTTTTGTTTAAATTTAATTGTTTTTCGAATTTATCGAATTCATCGTGTTAAGCATATACTAATTTTTCTCCCTGCTTTTTCCAACGTTCAGAATGCACGAACCACAGATAGGGTTTTGTGCATTAAATACATTGAGAAAAAAAGGTCAAATGATACGATATTCATATAAAAAAACAGGAGGTATTGTTATGTCTGAACTGACAGGAATTGTATACAATATTCAGCGCTATACCATTCATGATGGTCCGGGCATTCGAACAGAAATCTTTCTGAAAGGGTGTCCGATGCATTGCAAATGGTGCAGTAATCCAGAAAGTATCAACCCGGCCAAAGAGATTGGAATCTATCCTGCATCCTGCATCGGTGTGAAGGAATGTCATTCCTGCATCGACAGTTGCATTTTGAATCCAAGCCCTTTGATCGTAAAAGAAAACAAAATCGTAGGTGTAGATCGGACGAAATGTCCGTCCGGCTGTCAGAAATGTGCGGATTCCTGTTTCTTACACGGAATAAAGAAATGGGGCAATACGATGACAGTCACAGAAGTCATGGAGGAAGTTGTGCGTGATGTACAATTTTACAAGAAATCCGGTGGTGGTCTGACGATAAACGGTGGTGAGGTGACCACACAGCCCGATTTTGCAGTAGCTTTGTTAAAAGCAGCCAAAGAAGCTCACATAAATACGGTAACGGAAACCTCCATGTTCTGCCGCTTTGAAACAATTGAAAAATTTTTCCCGTATACGGATATTTTTATCGCGGATATCAAATCTATGGATAATCAAGTACACAAAAGATGGTGCGGCGGTGATAACCGGGTGATTCTGGATAATATCAAACGTACCGTAGAGGCCGGAGAGCAGCTTCTGATCCGGATTCCGGTTGTTCCGGATGTAAATGATACAGAGGAAAATATACGCGTAACGGCAGCTTTTATTCGGGATCATTTACACAATAACGTATTGCAGGTACAGCTGCTGCCCTATCTGAAGATGGGAATTGAGAAATATGATTCTCTCGGAAAGTTTTATCCGATGGGCGAAGATTATGAACCGAAAGATCTTAAAACTCGAACACCACATATCAGAAACTTGGTTGATATCATGAAAGAATATGGCAATCCGGCAGTATTTAATTCATCTACTTCATATCCATATCGTATCAAAGAATAAACGACAACTTTTTACATAAAAATCCCCGAACACATGTAATCTCACTTACAATGTATTCGGGGATTATCTGCATATGATTACTTTACTGGTTCATTATTTCAGTAATGGTATCCCAGATAGTGTTTTTCTCATATCCGAGTTTCCAGAAGGATGCACCGGCCAGATGATTTTCCGTCATGATGGCAAGTTTCTCAGAAATGGATTTCTGATCTTCGATCCAGATCTTGTACGTCTTTCCATCCAGCTGATATTCTGCATAATACTGTCCACAGTCCTCCAGCCACTCCAGATTTACTCCGTTTGCAGCTACCCGGGCTTCCACTTCACTCATACCGACAGCCTCGCTGCTGATGGTATATCCGCGCTCATTTGCTGCCTCATCTTCCGTCGGATTTGATTCATCCACTGGTGTCAGTTCCCAGACTCTTGTATAGAACGGAATGCCGAGGATAATCTGCTCAGCCGGCACTTCTTTCAGTGTATCTGCGATGCCCTTTTTCACATATCCGATAGATGCCACAGAACCTTCATCAGATCCGTTGTAATGCTCATCATAAGCCATAACAACCACGTAGTCAGCAAATACAGCCTGCTCTGCCCGATCATAATAAGAATTGTAAGATGCCGGCACATAATTATCTACAGACAATACCAAATCATTATTTTCACACTTGATAGACAGTTCCCGGATGAATTCCAGATATCCGTCTGCAGCCTCTGCCGGGAGCAGTTCAAAATCCAGATTAATTCCATCCAGATCGTACTTGATTGCCTCGGCCACTAGGTTATTTACCAGATTATCCCTACTGGACGTTATACCAAACACACTGGTGTCATCCACATCCTGGTTTTCCAGATTGCTTACCAGGCCCCAGACTTCCACACCCTGCTGGTGACAATATGTCACATATGCCTGATTACACAAAGAAGCAATTCCACCCTGATTATCATTCAAATAAAACCAGGTCGGTGAAATTACATTCACTCCTTTTGTCTTTCCCAGTACTTCTGCAATATTGCCATTGGCAGACTGGTTTGTCACCTGATGCCATGCCATATTGATTGTTTTATCTTCACTGATATGCTTAAATACTGGTTCTGTAAAGTTATGATCATACAGAACATCCTGATCTCCACCAATAGTTTTTGTCTTCACATAGCCGACAAATCCATCCTGACTGCATACCTTGCTCCAGGATCCCACTGTGTCAAGCACAGTAACAAGATCTCCTTTTTTTACCGTTGTCAGAATCGGGCTCTTTACGCCGCCTTTTTCCCTGATTTCAGTCTTTTTCTTAATGCTCTGATAGGTCACATCATCCCACTGATCAGAAATAACTACGCGGTTTGGATCGGTATAATATTCATAATGAATATCTGTATATTCCTTTACAAAACTCATGGACAGATACATTTTGCCATCCCTCTGGATCGCAATGATATGATCCGCTGTCTGCGGTTCCTTGCCCAGACTATAAGATGCGGTATCCACTGTAGTATTGATCAGTCCGTCTGGTGTCACGTAACGCAATACTTGCTCTGTGCTGTCCCAGTAAAAACGTTTATTCAGATATTTGTGTACAATCTGATAATCCACATACACCTCATCATCCTGGATAATACCTTTCTGTTCTACCTGCTCATTATCAAATATTACAAACATTTCGTCATCGTTGCTCAGATTATAATAAGATGTATAATCCGTCTGCTCCTTTGATGATGAATATTTTTTCAAAAAAGTTGTCAATCCTGCGATCAATGCAATGATCACGATCAGTACAATCAATGCTACCACCAGAAGGACTCTTTGTTTTCTCTGCTTTTGCTGTTGTCTTCCCTGCTTTCCTGAAGCCATTGTAAGCCTCCTTTATTTTTCTGTCGATGTATTTTGGTTACATGTCATCTGTAAAATCAGATGTTATCTCTCATCTGATCTATGTTTACTGTCCTCAGTATACATGAAAAAAAAGGGCGATGCAACCTTAGCCCCGCCCTTTTTTTTGCAGGTAAGATTTCTGTTTTTTTGGTATTTGAGAATCCCCTGCCACGTTCATTTCTTTGTTATTTTGTCAAATCTGACTTCGGATAATGCACCCTGTTGGAATACATAATCCCTCATATAATTATTGTCTTCCCGGACACACATAGCTTCTGATACCTCCGCAGAATTACTTGGAAGTCCTTCCAGCCAGATTGAAATCCCCTGTTTTTCATAGTTTTGGAGTTCGATCAGAAGAGTCTGTCCGGATAATACATAATAAGTTTGCTGCATGTAAATACCTCTTCTCTGACCAATGCGGAAGTAAGTTTGTGATATACAATCCGCCAATAACTCGTTTTGCAAAATAATATTTGTTTTTTGCAGCAGTTTGTCTCTTCTGAAGCGGCGGGACACCATTCGTCTTTATCTTTCTTTTTACCTCCGTATTTTTTATTATGTTCTATCTATCCCAATCATTTCTTCCGGTTCAACTGCTGCCCGCATTCCTCCCCTCTCCTTTTTGTACATTCGAAATCTTATAAATGAAGAATTTCAATCGTACATTTTGTCAGTTCTGTGAAATTCACATATACTAACAAAACTATTTTTATTCCACGTGGATAGAGTCCTCCGGCACAGACAGGTTATTCTGAAAACACATAGCTTCCGCCAAATCAGACATACTAGCTAGAAACACGCCTGAATTTTCAAATGTCTTCTCTGCACAAAATCTGGAAAAACTTAAGAATCAGTCTATGACATCTGTCATAAGACTTTTAAAACGATCAGTGGGAAAATCCCTTTGCTGCAGAAGCATCTGGTAATGTACAGAATTTGTACGATGCTTTAAGAATCTCATCAGAGCTAGAAACGTTTCTGATGAATCTGCCGCAATATGTGATTGATCTGTCCGCTTACACGGATAACTCTTGTATTACTTATACCACAGTTTCATTAATAATTCAACTGGAATTATCATTTTAATTAACTTTTGTTACTATTTCACAGAAACTTTATGAATGGATGCTTGACGAAAAACAGAAGATTATATATACTTTTCTAACAAGTAAGGATGTGATAGCATGAAAATTGAAAAAATTAATGACCATCAGATTCGCTGCACACTTACCAGTGAAGACCTGGCTACACGCAATATTAAATTAAGTGAACTGGCATACGGTTCTGAAAAAGCAAAATCATTGTTTCATGACATGATGCAGCAGGCTGCCATGGATTTTGGATTTGAGGCGGAAGATATTCCCCTTATGATAGAAGCGGTTCCTCTCTCATCGGAAAAAATTGTACTGATCATCACCAAAGTGGAATCACCAGATGAACTTGACACCCGTTTTTCTAATTTTACGCAGTTTGAAACTGACGAAGAAGATGAAGACGGACTCCTATCTGATATGGATTCCGACGGGAATGATTTTTCACCGGAAATTGACGAGACAGCATCTCAGTTTTTGCAGCTGCTGCAGCACCTTCGTCAGGAGCAGAATAAGGAAAAGACCGAAACTTCCAAAGCTAAACCGGCAGCACCCGCTACGCCAACTAACATGGTCCGTATCTTTAATTTTTGCAGTCTGGATTCTGCCATTAGCGCAGCCCACGCACTGCACGGATTTTATCAGGGCAAAAATACCCTGTACAAAGATACCCGGGAGAATGTATACCATCTGATTGTTCATCAGAGCCAGCACAGTGCTTCCGAATTTAACCGTGTCAACAACATGCTCTGCTCTTATCTGCAGCCGGGCAAATACACGACAGGAATCCAGGCCTATTTTGAAGAGCATTTCCGCAAAATCATCAGTGGAAATGCCCTGCAGCAGTTAGGCGAAATTGCCTAATCGACAAATAACTGAATGGTTACAAAAGAAAATCCGACAGGAAGTCCTCTATGGCTTCCTGTAAAAAAAGAGCTGATGTATCTATGATACAGATCAGCTCTTTTTTCTCTAAAACGGACATTCGCTTTGCGACTGTGTTCAATTATATCAAACTTTACCTTATGCTACAACATCATTGAGGCGGTCTACTAATTCCTGCGGCTCAATGCCATGCACCATAGCAGCCTGCTCGATTGTCTCCATCTGAGATGACGGGCAGCCAAGGCAATGCATACCAATGCCAAATAATACTTCAGCAATGCTGTCGATATGTTCCTGATCACGTAATAATTCACCAATCATGGTGTCTTTGGTAATCTGTGCCATTTTATTGTACCTCCTTATTTTTTACTAAGCGTAGTATAATACGTTTTTATCAAATATGCAATCTTTTTCCGCTCTGTACACGCATAAGTTATTCTTCTCAGATTCATTGCACATTATCCGCCAATCTGTGACATTTTTCTGGTATCTGCATCCTGGATATCACCAAAATGATGTTCTTTCGGTTTACATGCAATAGCCTTCATAATGGTTTGTGCCAGTTCTTCCTCTGCGCATCCGCTTCGGATCATGCTCCGCAGATCCACTCCTTCCCTGGAATACAGACATAGTTTCAAAAATCCTTCTGATGTCAGCCTGATCCGATTGCAGCCACTGCAGAATTTCTCATGCACGGCACCAATCACTCCAACCTCACCAGCAAATCCAGGCGCACTGTAATACACGGCCGGTCCATTTCCAATTTTTTTATTTATCGGATATGCCTCAGGATAACGTGCAAAAAATTCCTTACGGATTTCCTCTATCGGATAAGATTTATATATATTTCCATAGCCAATGGGCATCATTTCAATAAAACGAACTGCCACATTTTTCTGTCGTGCCCACTCAAAAAAAGCCGGAAGTTCTTCGGTATTTTCTCCATCCAAAGGAACGCAGTTGATTTTCAGTGGAATGCCACTGTCATAAGCTGCATGAATTCCTTCCATCACCTGTTCAAACACATCCTTACCGGTCATTTCCTGATAACGCTTCCGCTGCAAAGTATCCAGACTTACATTAATTGCATCCAGTCCTGCCGCCTGCAGCGCCGGAAGTTGTTCTTTTAACAACACACCGTTTGTCGTCAGAGTAACCATGTCAATACCATTAATTTCATGAATCTGTTGAATCAGATCCGCACAGCTGCAACGCACCAACGGCTCTCCGCCAGTCACTTTTACCTTTCGGATGCCTAGATCTGCCAGCACTTTTACGATATATACAATTTCTTCATAACGTAAAATCCGTTCATGTGGCACAAAAGGAACATCCTCCGGCATACAATATTTGCATCGCAGATTACAGCGATCTGTGATCGATATTCTGACATAATCTATTTGTCTGTTAAAATGATCGATGATCATAGTACGTCTCCTTTGCTATGTAATGTACTCTCGGAAGCATCCTCCAACCTCACCGCTTAGTGCTCTGCACGCTTGAAGCGAGAGAATGCTTTTTCTGTGGTAAAGCGGACATTCGCAATCCGCTTTCGCTACTTGCTCATGAACGCAGTCGCTTTGCGACCTGTCAGTGGGAGCTTTTAACTCCCACTGACATAAGCATCCCCCTACCCACCGCTTAGTGCTCTACGCACTTGAAGCGGGGGAATGCTTATTCTGCGTTCAAACAAGAAGGTCTACTACCATTCCTACTACATTTTTATAAACCGACGGATTAGCACTTTCCTTTCCGCAATAAATTCGAAATGGCGTTGTCCCCTGAATCGGTATAAAATGCAGATTTTCATCCGTCCAGGCACTGGTATCACCATTTTCCATCTGACCACTGGAACGTTGATCCTGCTCATAGGTCAACATAAAACGATAGGCAGACAGTTCATCTGCCCCCAATGTGATTTTTTCTTTATAATTATCATTTGTAAAAATCTGAAACATTACAGAGCCATTTTCCAATTCTTCCCGGGATGGAATCTCCGGTAAATATTCCAGCAACGACAAAAGCAGCCAGCCGTGACCAGTGACTTTGCGCAGTCCCCCCTGCCCTTTGTTCATATTATGATTATAATAGCAGTATTCTTCTTCCGTCACACTGTCTTCGTACAAATCGTGCAGTTCCTGCAAAGAATAATGATACGTATTCTGTTCCTCACCCTGACGGGTAATCCGGATATAGAACTCACTATCGCCATCTTTTATCTGCGGAATTTTTATCTCTTTATCAGAAATGACTACTTTTTCTTTTCCTGCCAACACGCCAGCAAAATTCAGGATGATGTTCTGTCCATCATAATAGCCAATCTGCTTATATGCTTCATCTACCAAAAAAAGCCAGATGGTATCTGTAACTTTTCCGATCACATCACCTTCATGATCTACAACCAGAAGATGTTTCAGATATTCCGGCGCACATTCTGCCTGTTCTTTCCAGAATTCCATTGGAAGCTGGATTGCCGGTACTCTGCGACTGCTGCCATCTGCAAATTCCAACTCCATCCAGTACATGGTTCCCGCCTGTTTGCTGTTCCATTCAAAAAAACGACTCAGGGGAAAATGGCGATTACAGCGCACTCCTTCTCCGCGTACCCAGAATCCTCGTTCTGCATTTCCTGCCACCAGCATTCGGATCCCTTTTGCAAAATAGTCTTTATTTTTGTCCTCTACTCCCTGCTGACCAAACATAATTGTAGGATGCGGATAGTATTTTACCGGTATACCGTTTTTAAAGAAAGATATAAAAGCATCACGCGGCTCCCGTCCGGTTGCCTTTCCACTCACCAGTTCCGGAAAATAGTATCGTTTTGATCCCAGTTCCGTCACGATAGACTCAAAGCCATCTACACTTCCCAGTCTGATTTCTTCTGCGTCAAAAACCTCTGCCTGATCCAGATATCTCTGCAGAGGAAAACCATATCCCTCCTCTATATCTTTACTCTCATTATCTTCATGATTATCGTATACGGAAAAAAGACAACGTTCCGTTTTGTCCTGATATTCCAAATCTTCACAGGTATACAGCACATTTTTGCCAGCTGCATTGCCACTGATAAATAATCCAACCTGTTCCTCACCGGGCAAAATTGTAACATTTTTGATTCCCATATTATACTTACCCTTTCTATAACTCCCTCATATTATCCTATCTGCATTGTATTAATTATAATACAATGGATTCAGTGGGAAATGCAAGTATTTATATAGAAATGCCAAATGCCTTTCCTTTTGGTTCAATGGTAAATACCATCTCTTTTTCAGTTATCGGATGCAAAAAAGCAATACGGCAGGAGCATAATCCGACTGGACAATATACATTATCTCCCGCTGTTCCGTATTTCGTATCCCCATAAAGCGGATATCCTGCATGAGCAAACTGTACGCGGATCTGATGATGTCTGCCAGTGTGAAGCCAGATATGCACCAAAGCTGTCTGTGCTTTTGCCCGTACTTCTACTACTTCATAGCTCAGTTTGGCCTCTTTTGCCTGCAGTGTTCCTTTTGCCACAACTGTGGATGTGTTTGTCCTGCCATCCCTCAACAGCCAGTCGCATAATTCTCCCTTTTCTGGTTGTGGTACACCTGCTGTAACTGCCAGATATTCTTTTTCCATACTCCGGTTGCTGACTTGTGCCGACAGCTTTGCTGCTGCTTTTTTTGTCTTGGCAAATACCATCACTCCCTCTACCGGCTGATCCAGACGATGGATCAATCCGATATACGGCTCTTCTTTCTTTTTTGCACGGTAATTTTTCAGCAGGCTTACCATATCCGCCTGACCGGCACGCGCCGTCTGCACTGCAACGCCTGCCTCTTTGCGGCATACGATAACTGCCTCGTCTTCATAAATTATTTCTGGTTGCTTCATTCTCATATTACATAAAACCTCATCTCTTTCACAAATAAGGCAGGCAGGATTTACGTATTTTCCCGTAAATCTGCCCGCCTTTATGATATGCAATTGTGTTTTTTGAACGTTATGGCACTTTTGTTGCTCTACAGCTTGAATCTGTATCCCACACCCCAAATTGTTTCTATATATTGCGGTTTTGCGGTATTGAACTCAATTTTTTCACGAATCTTCTTGATATGAACTGTTACAGTTGCAATGTCACCGATAGACTCCATATCCCAGATTTTTGAAAACAGCTCATCTTTTGTAAATACATGGTTCGGATTCTCCGCCAGAAATGTCAGCAGATCAAATTCTTTCGTTGTAAACTGCTTTTCTTCATCATTTACCCATACACGGCGGGCTGTCTTGTCAATGCGGATACCGCGGATTTCAATGATATCATTTTTCTGTGCAGTGCTTCCGATCAGGCGCTCATAACGAGCCAGATGCGCTTTTACACGTGCTACCAATTCGCTTGGGGAAAATGGCTTTGTAATATAATCATCTGCCCCCAGTCCAAGCCCACGAATTTTGTCAATATCATCTTTTTTCGCAGAAACCATCAAAATCGGTGTATTTTTCTTTTCACGGATCTTTTTACAGATTTCAAAACCATCTGTGCCAGGCAGCATCAGATCCAGGATAAACATGTCAAATTCCTGGTTTAATGCACGCTCCAGACCACTTGTTCCGTCATTTTCTATCTCCACATCAAATCCACTCAATTCCAGATAATCTTTCTCCAGATCTGCAATTGCCTCTTCATCTTCTACGATTAAAATCTTACTCATTTGGTACCTCCTGATATTTTCGAATGACAAAGTACATCGTCGTACCCGTCTTTTCTTTACTTGTCGCCCAGATTTTTCCACCGTGGTCTTCAATGATCTTCTTTACGATAGACAGACCAATACCGCTTCCTCCGGTGGAAGAATTTCTCGATGAATCTGTACGGTAAAACCTGTCAAAAATATATGGCAGATCTCTGGAAGAAATTCCTTTTCCGTTATCCTCGATTTCAACTTGAATGAAATCACCTACGTCTTTAATCCGGACATTAATCTGCCCTTTCTTTTTGTCCATATATTTGATGGCATTTGTAACGATATTATTAACGACACGCATCAGCTGCTCCGGATCTGCAATAATTATAATATTCTCATCTGCATAATTAAAATATGTCAGTCCGATGCCCTTTGTCTCAAGATCCAGGCCGATTTCCTCAATGCAGTCATTAAAATAATCTGCCACATTGATCTTCTTAAAGTTATATGGTATACGATTCGTATCAATCTTGGAATACAATGTCAGTTCATTCAGCAGACGATCCATCTCATTTGCTTTATTATAAATTGTCCGGATGTAACGTTCCTGCTTCTCAGGTGTATCAGCAACACCATCCAAAATACCTTCAGAATAACCTTTGACAGCTGTGATCGGCGTTTTGAGATCATGCGCAATGTTACTGATAAGGGCACGGTTTTCCTTTTCTGCCGCCATTTTTTCTTCGGTAGATTCCTTCAGACGCTTACGCATCTCCTCAAAGTTCCGGCACAGATCTCCCATTTCATCCTGTTCATCATAATCAATGGTAAAATCCAGATTTCCTTCTTTGATATTTTTCGTGGCGATCTGAAGCTTTTTGATCGGTACCATCGTTCCACGGTAGATCCAGATTGTCATCACGCCTGCTGTCAGCGCAAGGATCAGCAGGAGGGATACTCCAATATCAATCATTAACCGCTTGATCTCCGGTTGAATACTTTCTGAGGATGTAATAATATAAACACTGCATTTATCATTATTATTGCATTCAAAATCAATCTGCTTGAGCAGAGACTGGGCGTCGTTATCTACATAATAACCGGCTCCCGTTTCCTTATCCCCCTCACCATATGCCGGTAATTCTTCTTCCCACTGTTCATCACTGATCACAGAATCACCTTGATATCCGTTATATATCATAACGCCATTTTTGCAAAAAATCAGGTAGGAACTTTTCTCCTGTAATTTCTTATTCACTTTTGTCAGATAATCTTTTGATTCCAGTTTCTCCGGATCTGTCTTGGCCAGATTGCAGATTTCATCATATTCTGATTTCGTATACCTGCTCATCAATTGCAGAGAATTCGATAATACACCCTGCGTATCCGATGCTTCCAGGCCATAATTCTTCTGGATGGCTTTCGTCTGAATATGATACAGACCCAAAATGGCTGCTCCTGCCAGACCAATTGGCAAAATAATGATAATGCAGAATGCGACGATCAAACGTGTCTTTAGTTTCATAGGCATCTCCAAAAATATTGTATTTTTCTATATTCCACATTATAACACGTTCCTTATATGATTTACATTCTGCATTCGTAAAAGTTTTATAAACAACAGACAAAAAACTGCCCCGAAGGGCAGTTTCTTATCGTCCATATAATTTTGTCATCTCTTTGATCTGCTCCGCAAGATCTTCTGTCAGGCATCCGGATTTCATTCTCCAACGCCAGTTATTTCCGAGCGTAGATGGTGTATTGATCCTTGCCTCACTTCCAAGTCCAAGGTAATCCTGCAATGGGATAATGCACAAGTCTGCCACACTCGCCAGTGCCAGACGAATAAAATCCCAGTGAATTTGCCTCTTTGGTGTATTTGCATTATTCATATATTTCTGCGATAATTTCAGATCTTCCGGATCTAAAACTTTATACCAGCCGCAAAGGGTATCATTATCATGTGTTCCTGTATACACTACACAGTTTTTCTCGTAATTATGTGGGAGATAATCACTCTCTTCCCTAGAGTCAAAAGCAAACTGAATCACTTTCATTCCCGGGAAACCGGAATCATGCAATAGCCGGCGTACACCGTCAGTTAAAAATCCAAGGTCTTCTGCAATTACATTTACATCGCCCAGTGCATCTTTTAAAACCTGCATCAGACTCATGCCCGGCCCCGGCTCCCAGTGTCCGTGTTCTGCCGTTTCATCCCCCGCCGGAATACTGTAATATTCGTCAAATCCGCGGAAATGATCAATACGGACACAGTCATATAATTTCAGACACTGTGCGATTCTACGAATCCACCACGCATAACCGGTCTGGCGGTGATACTCCCAGCGATACAGCGGATTGCCCCATAACTGTCCGGTCGCGGAAAATGCGTCCGGCGGGCATCCCGCCACAGCGGCAGGCTTCAGTTCCTCATCAAATTGAAACAGCTGCGGTTCTGCCCAGGCATCTGCACTGTCCAGTGCCACATAAATCGGAATGTCCCCGATAATCTGAATGCCCGCCTGTGCCGCATACGCATGCAGTTTTTTCCATTGACAGAAAAACATATACTGCTGAAACCGATAAAACTGTATTTCATCATGCTGCCCATGCCATACCTGATCCAGAGCTGCAAAATCGCGTCTCTTATATTTTTCTTCCCATTGAAGCCAGCTTGCTCCTTTATGCATATTTTTTATTACCATAAACAATGCATAATTTCCAAGCCACCAGTCATTTTCCTGACAAAAAGCAAAAAAATCATCTGACGGCTGCTTCAGAAAACGATTGCAGGCCATACGTAAAATTTTATATCGGTTCTTATAAAGCTTTGCATAATCAATGGATTCCGGATTCTTTCCAAAATCAAAACTGTCACACTCCTCTTTCGTCAAAAGCTGCTGCTCCACAAGCTGCTCCAGATCGATAAAATACGGATTTCCGGCAAAAGATGAAAAAGACTGATACGGGGAATCCCCATAGCTCGTCTGTCCAAGAGGCAGCACCTGCCAGTTTTTTTGACCTGACTCTTTTAAAAAATCTACAAATTGATAAGCCTCTTTTGAAAAGCATCCTATTCCATATTTGGATGGAAGAGAAAATACCGGCATCAGAATTCCACTTGTTCTCATAATTTATATCCTCACGTTCTACAACATTTATACTTATAAAAAGTCCTTTTTGCTGCACTGCTGTAACAAAAAGGACTTTTGAGCGTTTGTTAACCTTTGACTGCTCCTGCAGCTACGCCTTTGATAATATATTTCTGACAGGTCAGATAAAATACAATGATCGGTAAAATTGCAAGTACAAGCATTGCCATCATTGCGCCCATATCAATGGATCCATAGCCACCGCGCAGATACTGAACTGCCATTGGAATGGTCGGCTTTTCACTGTCAAGTACCAGCGTCGGAAGCAGGTAGTCGTTCCAGATCCACATTGCATTTAAGATTGCAACTGTGATCATGGTTGGACGGAGCATTGGGACTATTACTTTAAAATAAGTCTGAACCGGTGTACAACCATCGATCATTGCTGCTTCTTCCAGGGAAATTGGAATCGCCTTGATAAATCCACAAAACATAAACAGCGACAACCCGGCACCAAATCCCAGGTAAACCGGTATGATACCAAACATATTGCCAAGGTGAAGAAAATCTGTCACTTTAGACAGTGTAAACATAACCATCTGGAATGGAACGATCATTGCAAATACAAACAGATAATACAATACTGTGGATAATTTGCATGTAACTCTTGTAATCCACCATGCGGCCATGGAAGTCAGAAGCACAATCACAATTACAGAGCAGATGGTAATAAAAGCAGATCTTCCGGCTGCTACCAGCAGTCCTGTTTTCTGAATACCATTCACATAATTGTACATGCCTGAAAAAGTGTCCGAATTTGGCAATGCGAACGGTGCATCACTGATATAGAGTTTATTTTTAAAAGAATTCATCAATACAAGGAAAATCGGGAACAGGAAAGCCACAGCTAAAAGTGTCATCACAATCGTGATCACAATACCGGTACCTTTTGATACTGCCGGATTTTCAATGATCTCATTTTTGTTTTGTTTTCTCTTTTTCAGCATTAGTTCTCAACCTCCTTACGTCTTGTAAAGTATAACTGTGTCAGTGAGATTGCTGCTACGATAATAAAGAAAATAACCGCTTTTGCCTGACCGACACCTTCCCAGCCGTTCCTGTTGTAGAATGTCGTATAAATATCGTATGCCAGCATTGCGGTCTTCTTTGCCGGTCCGCCTGCTGTTAATGCCAGGTTCTGATCGAACAGTTTGAAGCAGTTCGTAAGTGTCAGGAACAGACAGATTGTAACAGATGGCATTGTCATCGGAATGATAATCTTGTACAATGTCTGGAATTTATTGGCACCATCAATTTCAGCTGCCTCAATCAATTCTGTCGGTATATTTTGAATACCGGCAATGTAAATGATCATCATATAACCAATCAGCTGCCAGTTTGTCAGAATGACCATGCCCCAGAAACCATATTTCGGGTCTGCTGTGATCGTTACGTTAAAATGTGCCAGCACGCCGTTAATCAGCAATTGCCAGATATAGCCAAGTACAATTCCTCCGATAAGGTTTGGCATAAAGAAAATGGTTCGAAAAATATTGGTTCCTTTTAATCCCCGTGTCAGTCCATATGCCAGGGCAAAAGAAATTACATTAATTGTAATTACAGACACAACCGTAAATTTCACGGTAAATAACAGTGCATTAATAAAATCTTTGTTTGAAAATGCCTTTACATAGTTTGCAATTCCAACCCAGTGTGCATTTGTAACTGTCGTAAATTTACAGAATGAAAGCACGATTCCCATAATAAATGGAATGATGAAAAACAGGGTAAATGCAATTAATGTAGGTAATACAAAAAGAGCAAAATATTTTTTATATGTCTTTTGCATAAATCTCCCTCCCTACGGATACAATGTTTTTCTTCCTAAAGCAGAAGAGGAGGCGACCGATGACCGCCTCCTGCCCTTTGAGAATTCTATGTACTACACTACTCAGCTGTTGCTTCTTTCTCAGATGCCCACTCATCTACTGTATCTGATACTACAGCATCCCATTCTTTATTGCCATTTGCATACTCAAGAAGAGATGCGCCATAATCATCTTTGAATGTCTGGCTTGGGAATGTTGTAAAGTTCCACGGTACAGTTGTAAGGGAATCATCTTTCATGTATCTTACTACTTCCTGTGCTAACGGGTCGGAAGAAATCTCATCATCGCCAAATGTGCTGAACGGTGTGATAAACTGAAGATCATTTGTTACCATCTCTTTTCCTTCATTAGAACTGAACACCCATTTCAGGAAATCCAGAGATGCTTTCTGATCTGCCTCAGATGCATTGCTGTTTACACACATGTAGTTTTCTGTACCGATGCACAGTCCCTGTGTCTCTTCGCCTTCTACACCTGTATAGATCGGCATAAATTTCACGTTCTCTTCTTTTACTACGTTACCACTTACTTTGCTGATCTGAGACCATGCCCAGTTACCATTCTGAACCATAGCAGCTTTTCCTAATGCAAACTCTGACATAGAATCATCTACTGTCTTGGAACCAACCATTGTAGGCTCAACTGTTGAGTTGTTCAGATACAGGTCGAAAATGTTTTTAAAGTTCTCATTATATTTGAAAGTAATCTCATCCTCATCTTTTACATCTGCATCTTTGTACTCATAGTAAATCGGAAGATTCATCAGATGTGTCTGCCATCTCCAGTCTTCACCTGGTGCAAAGGATGTGGAAGCAAATACACCATCAATACCAAGATCATCTTTGTGCGCTGTCATATCTTCTACAACTGCCTTTAATGTGTCAAAGTTTTTGATGTCATCCATGGATGTTGCTTTTGCGCCCGGAAGTGCAAAATACTTATCCATGATTTCTTTATTATAGATAATGCCGTATCCTTCTTCTGCAAACGGAATGCCATATACGCCATCCCCTTCTGTGATCGCAAGGTCTTTATCTACCAGCATATTGTAAAAATCGGTATCCTTCAGATCTGCACAATACTCTTTCCAGGACTGATATCCAACCGGTCCGTTAATCTGGAATAAAGTAGGAGCATCACTTTTAGCCATCTCTGATTTCAGTGTCTGCTCATACTGATTAGATGCTGCTGTCTTTACTTTTACCGGAACACCTGTCTCCTCAGTATATTTTGCTGCAATTTCTTCCCACTGATCTGCAATCTCCGGTTTGAAATTCAGGTAATATACAGAGCCTTCTGCACTGCTTCCTGCTTTCTCAGCTCCTGCGGAAGAAGTATCTCCGCCTTTCGCTCCACCGCAGCCTGCTAACATACCGGTTACTGTCAATGCGGACAGACACACTGCCAAAAACTTTTTCATTTTCATAAAAAATACCCTCTTTCTTTTTCATTATCGTATCAAGTGCGTACCTCTTTGATACTTATAATTTTATAGAAAGAGAGTCATAATTAATACAAAAGATTTTCAAGAATCATGTTCTTTTTCCACGATTCTGTAAAAATATCAAAATAGGATATTGGTTCTTCTCCTGTAATGATCTTCATAAAAGCCAGTGTCTCCATATCTGTCATATCCTGGGGTAACTCCCGATGCGAATACGGTACATAGTCTTTATTGACATAAGACACATCTGCCTCTTCAATCAGCCGTACTGCCTGGATCCGTGAAGCATAAGCAGCCCAGTAAACAGGATCCCTGTCTCCATCAAGAAATCTGCGGCAACCGTCATAATAAGCTGATTCCAGGGAATTCATGGAATCTGTCTGACGCGGATAATGCAAGGCCAGCCAGATATGGTCTGTGGTTGTAAACACAGCATTGCTGAAATCACAGTTTGCCACAAGCGGACGTGCCGTGATATCCACCCCGCGTTTCTGGTACAGATCAATTTCTTCACTTCCATCGTGACGGTATCGTGCATTGTCAAAAAGTGCTGTCATAATCTTCATGACGATCTCCGGATGCTCATATCCTTTTCGCACCACGATACAGGGAGATGTTTTTCCATATATGTAAGAATGAACTTCTCCATGCTCATCCGTGATCACATATGGTTTCCACTCTGCCTCCGGATTTGCCTCCACAGCTTCTATCAGCGGATTATTCGGTGCCCACCACCAGCCAAAAAAGGCTCCACAGCGGTTATCACGTATCAGTTCTCCGATTTCTCCCGGTGTCCGCATCATATAATCCTGATCCAGAATACCATTTTCATACCATCCATGAAGATATTCCAGTGCCTGCCTGGTCTCTTCCGTTAATGATCCATAGACATAACCGTCATCACTATCCTGCAGCCATATCCCCGGATAGGCATGAAATACGGAAAAAACAGGATCCACAGAGAAATTCGAAGAACCGTCCCCATAGAGTGTCGCCATACATGGCAATCCGATATTTCCATTTCCTCCCGGATCATTTTCCCGGAATGCCTGGATGATCTGCTCCACATCAGCAAGCGTCGAAGGTTCCGGAAGTCCCAGTTCTTTCCGCCAGTCTTCCCTCACCCAGAACAAATTGCATCCATAATAAACCTGCGTGGAAGGAAGTGCCATCAATTTTCCATCAATGGTCACAGATTCCAGTAATTCTTTTCCATAACTGCTGTACATGGATTTGATCATACTGGAAGTTGCCTCCTGATAAGCATCTGATAAATCTTCAATCATGCCATACTCTGCCAGTTTTTCTACATCCTCCGGGCCAGATACCAGCATCACATCCGGCAGAGTATTTTCAGCAATCATCCGCTGGATATACAGATAATAATTTTCATCCCCTGACACTTCCATGACGTCTTCATTTTGTACATTAAGTGTTTTTTTCAAATATCGTGTATAAGCATTATCCTCATAAGTATCGCCATCCGGCATACCGGAATTACCAGAAGCAGTCATTTTTGCCAGTGTATAGGTCACTGTCTCCGGATAGGGTATCAGTGGTGATTTCTCCGCTTTCTCCCAGGAGGTGGCTGCCTTTTCATCCGCTTTCTGTTTTGCCACATCACGGTTAATTTCAAATGATGCCACACCGAGAAGTACACACATCATTCCGATGACAATAGCCTGTGCTCTTCTTTTGCTATGACTCATTGTCCTCTCCCTTCTGTACCTTTGGAAAATGCAATAACACCTCAGTACCTTTTCCCAGTTCGCTTTTGATCTGAATGGCATAAGCTTCCCCGAAGCTCAGTTTCATTCTGTCGTTTACGTTTTTGACACCATATCCCGAAGCATGATATTCCAGAACATGTGCATGCGTATCTGCATCCATCCCAACGCCATTGTCACGGATGCTGACATAAATCACCCCGGAATCTGTCTCCTCCCAGATACGGAACCAGATCTGATGATCCGGATCCTCCTTAATATCAAGGCCATGCTCTAACGCATTTTCTACAAATGGCTGGAAAATAAGTGACGGAAGTTCATAATCCAGCAATTTTTCATCTACATCATAATGCACTTTAAAATCATTATCATGCATCCAGAGTTGCAGCTGTACATAAGCCTGAATGTTCTGAAGTGCCAGCCGCAGGCTGATCCAGGTTCTTCCTTTATTTAAAGTTGTCCGGTAAAATGCAGAAAGTGCAAGCGTCACCTGACTGATTTCCTCTTCTCCGGCCTCAATCGCTTTCCAGTTGATCATCGACAGGGAATTATACAGGAAATGCGGATTAATCTGAGCCTGCAGTGCTTTCATTTCAAATTCCTTCCGGGCAATCTGCGTTTCATAATTTTCCCTGATCAGTTCCTGAATCCGCTGCATCATATGATTATAACTGTTGATCAGGATTCCCATCTCATCCTCACGGTTGCTGTGGACTGTTGCCTGAATGTTTGTTTCATCCATAGACTGGATTTCTTCTGTCAGTTCTTCTAATGGTCTGGATAAATATTTTG